>CADCWK010000216.1 GCA_902806375.1 uncultured Thermomicrobiales bacterium | reverse complement strand
CAGCGCCTTGACAGCACAGTCCCCTTGTACCCCGAGATCGGACGTCTGTTCTCGCTCGGCGGGTTGAGTGAGCGCGGCAAGAGCCACGCGGGCAGGTACTTCGACGAACGTGGTATCCGCCGGATCAAGATCGGTCGCGTCCTCGCCGAGACCGGCCGCGAGTTGGGCCTCGACCCTCACGCCGAGGGATTCACCGAAGCGCTGTATCGCGACCACGCGGCCGTCGTCCTGCCCGGCTTCCTGCGACGCGTCGCCGACGAGATGGCCGCGAATGGAACGCGGCGGGCCAGCCTCGAGAGCATGTACCGGCTCGAGCTGGCCACGTTCCTGAAGAGCACGCTTGGGCCCCGGATGGTCAACATCTTCATCGAGGCGCCGCTCACCCTGCGGATCGACCGGGAATGGCGGGCGAAGGGCGACGCCGACCGCGCCACGGTCGAGCGGCGGGTACTGGCCAAGGACGCCCTGAAGCGGGAACGGGGCGTCCCGGAGCTTCGCGCGGTCGCCGATCTGGTGATCGACAACTCCGGGAGTACCGGCGACTACGACCGGGAGCTGGACCGGATCGTCAGGACGTATCTCCCGCTGCCAGCCTGACGGTCACCGGTGACCGCCAGGTGCCACGGGGCGGATGCGCTAGCCCTGCCTCGCCACGTCGAACGTGATCCAGCGGTCGGGCCGGACGGTGAACAGCACGAGGCGCTGATCCGGGTGGCCGAGCTCCGTGTCGACGAACTTCGCCGCGCCACGGGCCGGCAGGTAGCGGCCGACGATCGCCAGCATCGCTTCCCGCGACGGCGGCCGGTCGACACCGACGACGGTCCCCTCGACCGTGACGTAGCGGTACGGGTAGCTCGGCTTCTGCATGTTGAGCGTGACCGCCCTGGCCGCTTCAATCAGGCGGGTCTTGCGGGCGATCCGGCCGTGCGTCTGGGTGTAGAAGGTCAAATTGCCGCCCGGCTCGTACCCGTAGAACAGCGGAACGGTGTGGGGTGGCCGACCGTCGTCACTGGCTACGCTGAGCACGGCGATGTGCGGCTCGGCCAGGAACGCATCGCGCTCGTCATCGGTCATCATCGGGGTGGTCATCGGCTCGCGGCCTCCTCGTCATCCGGGCAAAGGGTACCGTTCGGTTCGACACAGGCGCCGCCGCTGGGGAACCCGCACCGGGCCCCGCCGGGCCCGTCACCCGATCGGATCGACCTGGTCGCCAAGTGCCCGCTGCAGCAGACGCACGAGTTGCTCACGCTCCTCGGGGTCGAGGTGAAGGAGCAGTTCTTCCTGGGCGGCGTTGATGATCTGCTGGAGCTCACCCAGCAGCTGACTCCCCACGTCGGTCATCCGGATCAGGTTCCGCCGCCGGTCGGCTGGGTCGGTCGTCCGCTCGATGGCCTCCCGGGTCTCCAGCTCGTTGACGACGGCGACGATGTCACTCCGGTCGATCCCCGTGCGCCGCGACAGGTCAGCCTGGCTGGCCGGTGCGTCTTCCTCGAGCGCGGCCAGCACGGCATAGTGGTATTTCGAGAGCCCAATCCCCTCCAGCCCCGCACCGACAGCGGATTTGGCCCGCATGCCGATCCGCATGATCAGATTGCTGGGGAGTCCCTGGTAGCGCTTTGGGGCAATCCATTGGGAAGAAGCGAGTGTCCTGTCCATAGGGGTAGTCTACCAGACCGTTGACATGACCAATGGTTTCGGGTATCGTTGGTCAAGTCAACGTTGGTCAAGCCAATATTCCTCTCGTCCCTGGCTGACCGTCCCCCCGAGGAGCAGAATCATGGTCTCAGTTGTCCGCCTGAATGGCGAGACGGCTCGCGCAGCCATTCCCAGTGACAACCGCTGGTGGGCGCTAGCCGCCGTCTCCCTCGCCCAGTTGATGGTGATCCTGGACCTGACGGTCATGAACCTGGCGCTCCCCTCCCTGCAGTCGGCGCTGGGGCTGTCCGACTACGACCGCCAATGGGTCCTGACGGTCTACGCGCTGACCTACGGGAGTCTGCTCCTGCTCGGTGGCCGGCTCTCCGACCTGATCGGTCGCCGCCGGGCGCTCCTGATCGGCCTGACCGGGTTCGCGGTCGCGTCCGCTCTCGGCGCCTTCGCCACCGACCTGACCACGCTCCTTCTGGCTCGCGGCGCCCAGGGGGTATTCGGGGCCCTACTCACGCCGTCCGTCACGGCCCTCGTCGCGGTCATGTTCCCGGAGCCACGGGAGCGGGGCCGGGCCTTCGGGGTCATCGGCATGATCATGGGCAGTGGGATCGGGCTCGGCCTCATCCTCGGCGGCGTCCTGACCGACGTCTTCGACTGGCGATCGGCCTTCCTGTTCAACCTGCCGTTCGCCGCGGTCGCCGCCGCCGGTGTCCTGGTCACCGTCCGGTCGGTGCCGGCCGGCGAACGCCGCCGGATCGACGTGCCGGGCGCTGTCCTGGCGACGGCGGGCCTGGCCTCGCTCGTCTTTGGCGCCTCCCGCGCCGAGCTCGACGGCTGGATGGCCACGTCGACGGTCGGGCTGCTCCTGCTCGGCGCCACGCTGATCACCGGCTTCGTCATCATCCAGCGCGAGACGGCCATGCCCCTGCTGCCGCTCCGTGTGCTGCGGAACCGTCGCCGGTTGGCCTCGATGCTGGCCGGGCTGGGCAATGGCCTGGGGACGATCCCGGCCTTCCTCTCGCTCGCCGTCTACTTCCAGGTCGTCCGCGGGGACTCGCCGCTCGAGACGGGTCTGGCGCTGCTCCCGAACGCGATCGTCATCGTCGTCGCTGCCCGTTACGTCGGCCGATGGATCCCTCGCCTGCCCCTCGTGGCCCTCCTCGGGCCCGGTCTGCTGGCGATCGCCGCGGCCCTGGCGATCCTGGGGCAGATCGACGCCGGCAGCAGTTACCTGACGGGCGTCGTCCCGGTCCTGCTCCTGCTCGGCATCGGGACCGGGTTGGTGATGCCGACCGCGAACAGCGCGGCGACGCAGGACGCTGGAGCGGACACCGGCATCGCCGGGGCGCTGGTGATGACGTCCATGCAGGTCGGCATCGCGTTCGGCGCGGCGATCTTCGGGTCGCTGGCCGCGGCGTCGGCCGCCGACTTCATCGGTCGGTATGACGGAGCCGACGATGTCGTCGCCCAGGCGACGGCCCACGGGATCGCCGTGGCGAGCACCGCGGCGGCGGTGATGGTCGCGGCCCTGGCGCTGGTCGTCTTCCTGGTCGGTGCGCGACCCCGGGCGGTCCCGGAAACCGTCTCCCCGCCCACCCGTTGGATCAACCTCTCCACGGGGAGGATCGAGGCGGCTGACTGATCTCAGGCGAGCGACGCGCTGTGGCCCCGGGGATTCGTTCCCCGGGGCCACAGCGCGTCGCTCCCGGGGGCAAGCCGGGCGACTCTCAGACGACCTCTCCGAAGTACGTCGTGCCTGGCTTGGCGTGGGCGCGGGCGACGCTCTCGTTCAGGGTCAGACCATGGCCCGGCGCCTCAGTCAAGTGGATGAAGCCGTCCTTGATGACCGGCTCGCCCTCGACCAGCTCGGACCACCACGGGACGTCGTTGGCGTGGAATTCCATGACCAGGAAGTTGTTCATGGCCGCGCAGACGTGGGCCGAGGCGACCGTCCCGACCGGCGAGGCGACGTTGTGCGGGGCGATCGGGATGAAGTACTGGTCGGCGTGGTCGGCGACCTTCTTGGCCTCCAGCAGACCGCCCATCTTCGGGATATCGGGTGCGATGATCCGGACGGCCTGCTGCTCAATCAGCGGCCGGTACTGGTTCTTGCGGTACAGGTTCTCCCCGGTACAGATCGGCGTCTTCGTGTTGCGCTGGACCTCCGCGTGCGCCTCGATGTTCTCGGGCGGCACGGGGTCCTCCAGCCAGAGCAGGTCGAACCGCTCCAGCTCGCGCGCCAGCTTGATCGCGTCGCCGACGTTGTACTTCCAGTGGAGGTCCATCGCCAGCATGATCTCCGAGCCGACCGCTTCCTTCACGGCCGCCACGCAGGAGACCATCCACTCCCGCTCCAGCGACGAGATGGTCCGGTTGTACGGCTCCATCCAGTGCTGCTGCTCGGCCATCAACCCCTCGGAGATGTCGTGCTTGTCCTTGAAGGGGTTGAAGACGTCGAGGTCGAACTTCATCGCCGTGAAGCCCTGCGCCTTGACCTCGCGGGCCTTCTCGGCCCAGCTCTCCGGCGTGTCGTCGTCGCCCGAGTGGCAGTCCGCGTAGATCCGGATCTTCTCCCGGAAGCGCCCACCGAAAAGGGTCGAGATCGGCGTGTCGAGGGACCGGGCGACGAGGTCCCAGAGGGCGATCTCGATCCCGCTGATCGCGGTGACCGTCGCGCCGCCCTGCGACCCGGCGCCGGACATCCGGCGGACCAACTGCTCGAAGATCTTGCCGATGTTCCGCGGGTCCTGGCCGATGAGGACGGGTGCCGCCTTATGGACCAGCTCGGCGACGCCAGCGCCCCAGTACGCCTCGCCCAGCCCGGTCACGCCGGTGTCGGTCTGGATCCGGACCAGGACCCAGTCGAAATTGCCCTCGATGACGGCCGTCTCCACTGACGTGATCTTCACGCTACGTCGCCTCCCCTGGCATTTGGCCCATAGCTGCGAGCTTTTGTGCGACTCCGTTCCCCGCGTGGGTGAAGTCGTGAGTGAATTACGTCCGGGTCGGTGCATTTCCGCTTGCTGTTGTCGCCCGACCAATGGTCCGGGCGCGGCACCGAACAGCCGGTCCCCGAGGGCATCGGCCGCCCGCCGGTGGTCCTCGCGAGACGTGGGCGCGTACAGGTCCAGCGTCGTCTTGATCGACTGGTGCCCGAGGCGCTCACTGATCAGCTTGACGTTGGTGCCGGCCCGGAGCTCGATTGTCGCATTGATGTGGCGGATCTGGTGGGGGGTGATCTTCCGGACGTCGGTCCGCTCGACGAGGCGGCGGTGGTGGAGCCGCCAGCGGGTGTAGGGCAGGAAGCGGCCGTCGCCGCGGTCGAAGACGATGTCGTCGTCGTGCCAGACCGCCACCGCCAGTCGATTGCGCTTCTGCTGACGACCCCAAAGGCTCGGTCAGCAAAGCCCGGACCAACCGGAGCCTGCTGGTCAAGGCGTTCCCGAGCCT
>CADCWK010000215.1 GCA_902806375.1 uncultured Thermomicrobiales bacterium | reverse complement strand
GGATGACCAGGCGTCCGGGGCCTATGACGATGCGGGGGTCGTCCAGCGGGCCGTCCGGGAGATCAAGCGACACGCCCCCGACATGGTCGTCATCACCGACGTCTGCAACTGCGAGTACACCGGGCATGGACACTGCGGCATCCTGGTCGACGGACAGGTCGACAACGACCTGACGCTCCCCCTGCTGGCCCGCACCGCTGTCTCCCACGCCGCTGCCGGGGCCGACATCGTCGCGCCGTCCGACATGATGGACGGGCGGGTCGCCGTGATCCGGTCGGCGCTCGACCGGGCTGGCCACGTCGATGTCCCGGTCATGTCCTACGCCGCCAAGTACGCCAGCGGCTTCTACGGCCCGTTCCGGGAGGCGGCCGGCAGCGAACCCGCCTTCGGCGACCGGCGCACCCACCAGATGGACCCCGGGAACGCCCGCGAGGCGATGCGCGAGATCGAGACCGACCTCGCCGAAGGGGCCGACCTGATCATCGCCAAGCCGGCGCTGAGCTACCTCGACATCATCCGGCAGGCGCGGGACCGGTTCGACGTCCCGGTCGTGGCCTACAACGTCTCGGGTGAGTACGCGATGGTCAAGGCCGCCAGCCGCGCCGGCTGGATCGACGGTGAGCGCGTCACGCTGGAGATTCTCACGTCGATGAAACGCGCTGGCGCCGACCGGATCATCACCTACCACGCGAAGGAAGCCGCCGGCTGGCTCAGGGCCGACCGTTGACCGCCGCGTCCGACCGACCGTCCGTTCCCCGGGAGAGCCCCATGCCCGCCACGTCCCATGACACCATGACGATGACCGGCCGCGCCCGGTTGATCGCCGCCGCCCGGAGCCAGCCGGTCGACACGACCCCCGTCTGGTACATGCGCCAGGCCGGGCGCTGCCTGCCCGAGTACCGGGCACTCCGCGCCCGTCACCCGTTCATGGAGGTCGCGAGGACCCCGGAACTGGCGGTGGAGGCGACGCTGATGCCGGTCGAGCGCTTCGGCGTCGACGGGGCGGTGCTGTTCGCCGACATCATGCTGCCGCTGGACGGCATGGGCGTGCCGTTCCGGATCGAGCCCAAGGTCGGTCCGGTGATCGACAACCCGATCCGGACACGGGCCGATGTCGAGCGGATCGTGATCGCCGACGCCGACGAGGCGACGGGGTATGTCATGGACGCCCTGCGGCTGCTCCGCCGGGAACTGGGCGACCGCGCCGCGGCCCTGGGTTTCAGCGGGGCGCCGTTCACGCTGGCCTGCTACCTGGTCGAGGGCCACGGTTCCCGCGAGTATCCGCGGGCCAAGGCGCTCATGTACGGCGACCCGGAGACGTGGCACCTGCTCATGGGCAAGCTGACCGAGGTGGTCACCCGGTACCTCCGCGCCCAGATCGCCGCTGGCGCCGATGCCGTCCAGTTGTTCGACTCGTGGCTCGGCCTGCTCGGGACGGAGACCTACGCCGAATTCGTGCAGCCCTATACGGCCCGGATCTTTGCCGACCTGCGTGGCCTGGCGCCGACCATCCATTTCAGTACCGGGACGACTCACCTGCTCGACGGGATCGCCGCGACCGGACCGGATCTCGTCAGCGTCGACTGGCGGCTGCCGATCGACGCGGCGTGGGACCGTCTCGCTCCGGGGCAGGGCATCCAGGGCAACCTCGACCCGACCCTCCTCATGGGCGGCTGGGACGTGACGCGCCGCGCGGCCGATGACATCCTGCGCCGGACGGCTGGCCGACCCGGACACATCTTCAACCTCGGCCACGGTATCCTGCCGGAGACCGACCCGGCGGTGCTCGAGGCGCTGACCGGCCATGTCCACGGGGGTGCTCTTCACCCGTAGCCGGGCGCCTCGCCTCCGGTCGCCACCCGGCCCGTCCACCGACCTGCGCCGCGATCCTTGCGAACAGCCATATACTAGGGCCCGTAGGTGGTTTCCCGGCCCATAGACGGTGCAGGTCATGCAGAGAGATCAGGTCCCGTCGTCTTCGGGCGTGCGAGCCCAGAATGACGAGCAGGACGGAAGCGGGGCTGCTCCGCTGACCGGTACCGGGAGCGCCACGGTCGCGCCCGGCTGGCTCACACCCGGCCCGCCCGCCAGGGCCCGGACACCGGGCGCCGAGCGACCCATGACCGGCCTCGGGCGATCCAGCCACTCGCCGACTGTGGAGCGGGCGGGGAACGCGACGGCCGCGGTCACATCCCCCGCCGACGGCCCGAGGCCGGGAACCGGCGATGCGCCGGCCCGGATCCTCATCGTCGACGACGAGCCGACCCTTCGCGATACCCTGAGCTTCTACCTGCGGCGGGAGGGCTTCGAGGTCAAGGCGGTCGAGGACGGGGCCGCCGCCCTTACGGCCACGCGGGCCGACCATCCCGACCTGATCGTGCTGGACATCATGCTGCCGAAGCTGGACGGCTTCCAGGTCTGCCGGACGATCCGGGCCGAGTCCACCGTGCCGATCCTGCTCCTCTCGGCGCGGGGGGAGGAATTCGACCGCGTCCTCGGGCTCGAGCTCGGGGCCGATGATTACCTGTCGAAACCCTTCGCGTTCCGGGAACTCGTCGCCCGCATCCGGGCGCTGTTACGCCGGGCCCAGATGCCGGGCCGGGCGCTGGGGACCGCGGAAGCCGACCAGGCGACGGATCGACCTGAGCCGACCCAGCAGCGCGACCGGCCGGTCACGGTCGGTGACATCACCATCGATCCGCTCCGACGGCAGGCGACCCGGTCCGGGGCGCCTCTCGTGTTGAAGCCGAAGGAGTTCGACCTCCTGCTCCACTTCGCCCGTCGGCCGGCCATCGTCCACTCCCGGGAGACGCTGCTCCGCGACGTCTGGGGGTACGACTACCCGATCGATACCCGCACCGTCGACGTCCATATCCGGTGGCTCCGGCAGAAGATTGAGCAGGACGCCAACGCCCCCCAGCGGATCGAGACGGTGCGGGGGCACGGATACCGGTTTGTCTACGACGAGTAGCGCGATCGCCGAGCCCCCGCCTGTCCCCGATCCACCCCCCGTCAAGCCCAGCACCGGCGTCGTGGCCGCGACATTCCCCCGGGGCGCGGTCACGGTCGCCGGCGGGCTGCCGTTCCTGCCCGCGACGCTCCGCGGCCAGGTCGTCGTCCCGATCGTGCTGGCCGTCCTCCTCGGGATGACCATCTTCGGGATCGTGCTCATCGACTCCACCCGTAACCTGTACGTCGATCGACTCGACGAGTCGCTGCGCTCGGAGGCCCGGCTCGTGGCGGCGCTGGCCGGGGAGCAGTTACCGGCGGGGACGGACACGACCACCGGCGACGCTCAGGCGTTCGCGGTCCGGATCGCGTCGTCCCTCGGCGCACGGGTCAGCGTGATTCGGCCCGACGGTGTCGCGATCGGTGATTCGCTGCTGCCCCCCGCGACCCTGCCGAACCTGCGGCTCGATCCCGCCGTCAGCCAGGTGGAATCGGGCGTCGAGTCCATCACCCAGGGTGAGTCGAGCCCCGGTGGTCCGACCTATCGCTACGCCGCGTCCCCGGTGCTGCCCACCGCGGGGCCGCCCGCCGTCCTGGTCGTCCGGGTGGGACTGCCGACAGCCACCGTCGAGTCGCAGATCGCGACGGTCCGCCGGCTCGTGCTCGTCCTCGGCGCCACGTTGCTGGTCATCGTCATGGCCGTCACCACGTTCTCGGTCCAGCGGGTGGCCGCCGGCATCGGGCACGCTCGCTCCCACGCCCGCCGGATCGCCGGTGGCACGATCGAGATCGACGTCCGGCCCAGTCCGGTCGAGGAGCTCGGAGAGCTGCGGTCGTCGTTCAACGGCATGGTGCTGGAGCTCCAGGACCTCGTGGCCGAGATCCGCCGGTCCCGCGCCGAGCTGGAAGCGACCCTCTCGACGCTGACTGACGGTGTCATCCTGACGAATGCCAGCGGGGACGTCGTGCGGATCAACGCCGCTGCGGCCCGGATGATGAGCGTCGAGGCCGCGGACGTGATCGGGCTGCCGTTCGTGATGGTGACCAGGGACCACGAGCTGAACGCGCTCCACCGCCGGTCGACGCGGACCGGACGGATCGTCAAGGGCAGCGGGATCGAGCTCGGCTTCGATCGCCGGATGATCGACGCGATCGTGCAGCCAGTGGTCGGCGACGACAACCAGCTCACGCTGGTCGTCCTGCGCGACCAGACCGAGCTGCGCAAGCTGGAACAGGTCCGGCGCGAGTTCGTCGCCAACGTCTCCCATGAGTTGCGGACTCCCCTGGCCTCCATCCGTGCCCTCGTCGAGACGCTGGAGGCGGGCGCCATGGAGGAGCCGGAGTTGGCGAGTGACTTCCTCGGCAGGGTCGTGATCGAGGTCGACCGGCTGGCAGCGCTGGTGGACGAGCTGCTCGACCTGGCCCGGCTGGAATCGGGCCGGGTCTCATTGCGACTGGAGCCGCTCGCTCCGGCCGATCTCCTCCGGCGCGGCGCGCAACGGCTGCTGCCGCAGGTCGAGCGGGCGCGGCTCCGCCTTGACGTCGACGTCGCTCCCGATCTGCCGGACGTCCTGGCCGACCGGAGCCGGATCGAGCAGGTCCTGCTGAACCTGGTCCACAACGCGATCAAGTTCACCCCGCCGGGAGGCGTCATCACGGTCCGGGCGGATGTCGAGGGCGACTTCCTCGTCGTCAGGGTCCGTGACACCGGAGTCGGGATCGGAGCCGAGGAGCTGCCGCGCCTGTTCGAGCGGTTCTACAAGACCGACAAGGCCCGCCGGTCCGACGGCACTGGCCTTGGACTCGCCATCGCCAAGCACATCGTCATGATCCACGGCGGGACGATCGCGGTCCGCAGCATCGTCAACGAAGGGGCGACCTTCATCTTCACCCTGCCGCTGGCATCGTCGAAGCCGGCCGAGGACGCGCGAGAGGCCAGCTTCCTGGACCGGGTCGAGACCCTTCTCTAGAGACTCCGCGGGAGCGGGCGATGGAGCCGAGTCCGTTCAGCGGGTCGCGCGAGCGTCCGGGGCCAGTCCGTCACGCCCCCATCGCCTGACGGGCGCGTGACGCCATCCCGTCAGGTGAGCGGTCCCGTGTCCGTTATGGGCAAAGAGAGAGACCGGCCGCTTCCGGTCGGGGAAACGAGCGGGGCGACGTCGCATCTACGTCGCGACCTGGTCCGGGCAGTACGGGG
>CADCWK010000214.1 GCA_902806375.1 uncultured Thermomicrobiales bacterium | reverse complement strand
GGGGGCACGGTGGCGACACCGCTGAAATCCGTCCCGTCACCGGACCGCGCGGTGGGCACGAGCGGGACGTTTCCCTGGCCGGCATCGTCGATCCCGTCACCGGGGCTGGTACCCGGAACCGTTGGCCGCGGACCCTGGCTGGCCGGCGCTGCTCCGGGACTGGTTGTGGGCCCGACCGGCACGGCGTCGAACCCGGTATCGGTGCCATCGCCGGAATTCATCCCCGGCACCGTGGCGGTCGGGGCGGGGGCGGGCGCAGTCGGGACAGGCGCGATCGCGGTGGTGGTCGGAGCGACCCCGGACACTGGCGGAACGGTCGGGGCGGGCACGGTTGGCACCGGGGCCTGGACCGTCGGCAGCACGGTGGGGAATGGTGTCGGTTGCGTGACGACCGGGAGGGTCGGGTCGGGAGCGACCGTGGCCACTGCCCCGAGCACGTCGATCCCGCAGCTGGCGACGGTCATCCCACTGACGCCCGTCGCCGTCAGGGTGACGTATCCCGCCGTCACTGGGGCCACCCAGACCAGGGTCGCGGTACCGCCGGCGCCGAGCGAGAACGCCAGGGTCCCGCCGTCGGTGCCGGGGTCGTAGTCGGTGTTTGGAGCGGTCTGCGGCCAGTAGCCGTCGGTCGCGCCGAGCGCGACCGTGCCCGAGCCGGTGATCGTGACCGACACGGTATCGCCGGCGGCCACGGCCGGCGCGCATCCCAACGTGAACTGAACCGGCGCGACCCCGGCGGTGACCAGGGTCGGGGTCGTGACGAGGACCGCGCCCATGTCATCGAGCAGGGAGAACGTGACGACCGTGTCGACGGTCACGTCCGGCGCCACCCAGGTCACCGCGGCATCGCCAGCACCGGGGTACGTCGCAGTGCCGGTGTCGGCGAAGACCCCTCCGTCGGCGGTCAGCGTCGCACCCGCCCCGCCGCCCCCCGATGTCACTGTCGCGATCGCTCCGGAAGCGACCGTGTCAGGCGACAGCAGGGTCACCGGAGCCGGAGCGGTCGGCTCCGGGGTGAAGGCCGCCACGGTGGTGAAGGCATTGGCGTACGAGACGATGTCCGTCGAGAGGCCCCGGCTGTTGGCGGAGTAGGCGATCCCGCCCTCCCGCCAGTAGACCGCGTCGTAGATCGGCGTCGAGTCGTGGTAGGCCGGGTTGCCCCGCACCGTCGCGTTGACGACGAGCTCCACGTTCAGGTCGTAGGCCGAGCCAGCCGGGATATAGCCGCTGGTGTTGGCACTCACGGCCAGGAAGGTCGGGGGGCCACCCAGCACGAGCCAGTAGAGCTGATACGTCGTCCCCGTGACGCTGATCGATGGGACGACGCTGGCGAACGGCTCGGGGACCCATGACGGGACGAGCGCCGGCCAGTCGGAGGTGAAGCGAGCCGCCTGTTCCGGCGTCATCCAGCCGGGCGACGACTGCGCCGACGCCAGCCGGAGCCCGGAGATCCCGGCAGCCCCGGGAGCGGAGGGAGCGAGGGGGAGCAGGACCGCAAGGAGGAGCAGCAGAATGACCATGACCCGGACGCCACGCGACGTCCCGCGGGATCGACCGTTGCGCGACGCCCGTTCACCCTGAAGATCGCTCACCGGTTTCCCTCACCGCGCAGGCCGGTGCCACATCCCATGGACCTATGGAGATGACTGGCTGTCACGCTGAGCGTACCATCGCCGCCGGTCAGTTTCGACGTGAGATCGACCGTCCATTGGTCCGCGCGTCAGGCAATCGCCAGGGAGCCCTCTCCCAGCAGCAAGTACGGTCCCTCGTTGACGACGCCCCCGGGCGCTTCATTGATGATCGTAATCGTGTTCACGCCGTCGACGAACGCACCGGCGTCGAGTGACAGGATGAACTGTTCGAACGGAGATCCCGTCTGACCGTCCCATTGCGGGAAGGAGACCTCCCCCTGGTTCGAGTTGAGGCGCTGACCATTGACCTCGAGCGAGAACGGGTTGGTGGTGTCGTACTCATCGTCGATCCCGCTGATAGTCAGCGTCACGCCGTTCTCCGGCACCCCATCGATCGTGAAGGTCAGCGTGGCCCGCTCGTAGCCACTTCCCTGGCCGTACAACGCGACGCAGTCCTGGCCGTAGAAATCGGTATTGAGGTTGGCATAGGCCCCTTGCCAGTCGGACGGCGCGATCGCGATCTCGCTGGTCGCTTCGCCCGATGCCGACAGGAGCCCTGACCCGTTGCCATTGCCGTTGCCGTTGCCGTTGCCGTTGCCATTGCCATTGCCATTGCCATTGCCATTGCCATTGCCATTGCCATTGCCATTCCCGTTGCCGGCCGCGGCGATCTCCCGCGTCGGATTGACCTCGACGATCGACGGCGTGTCGGTCGGCGCGACGGTGGCCGTCGGAGGTGGTGGGACCGTCGCTGTCGGCGGAACCGGGGTCATGGTCGCTGGCGGCGGGGTCAGAGTCGGGGTTACCGTGGATGTCGGTTGAGGCGTCCGGGTCGGCGGCACGGGCGTCCGGGTCGGTGGCACCGGAGTGCGGGTGGCCGGCACCGGTGTGCGGGTGGGCGGCACGGGTGTCTGCGTTGCCGGGGGCGCCGTGACGGTCGGGGGCTCGGTCGCCGCCACCGTCGCCGTCGCTGACGGCGGTGGAACGGTCGCGACCGACTGGAAGGACGCGGTCGGAGTATCCGGGACCGCTGTCGGCTGCGGGTCCGGCGGGGTCGTGCCGGTGGGATCCGCACCCCCATCGGCGATACCGGCCGGGACCGTCCCATCGTTGCCACTGCCGTCGAACGGGCTGAACTGGGTGGCGACCGCCACCGCGCCGACAGCCAGGAGACCGAACAGGACCCCGAGCAACGCGACGATCCAGCCCCTGCCGCGCCCGCCAGGCGACCCGGACCCCATCGTGGGACCGGGCGGTTCCTGGTCGCCGCCCTGCCCGGACAGCCAGGGCGGGGCGGGCGGTCGCTGACGGACCGGTTGCCCGTAGCCACCCAGCGCCGATCCGACCACGGTCCGTTCACCGGACGCAGGGATGGGCGACGCCTGGGCGGCGGCACCGATCACCGTCGTTGCCTCGGCCGACCGCTCGGGACCGGCCACACCAGATGCCGCCCGGCCGAGCGACGGGTTGCCCCCGCTGGACAGCGCCTCGGCCATGGCGCCAGTCGAAGCGAACCGCTGGGCCGGGTCCTTGGCCATCGCCCGCAGGACGATTTCCTCGATCCGCGTGGGCAGCCGGAGGTTCGGGACCGCCTGGCTCGGTGGTACCGGCCGGGACTGGAGGTGGGCGAGCATGACCGCCATCGGGTTCTCCCCGGTGAACGGTACCCGCCCGGTGAGCATCTCGTAGAAGACGACACCCACGGCGTAGACGTCGGTCGCCTGCGTGACCGGCTCGCCCCGCGCCTGCTCCGGCGCCATATAGGAGGCCGTGCCGACCGTCATCCCCTGGGTCGTCAGTCCCTCGGCCAGCGCCGCGTAGGCGACACCGAAGTCGGTCACCTGGGCCGTCCCGTCCGGGGTGATGAGGATGTTCTGCGGCTTGACGTCACGGTGGACGATCCCCGCCGCATGGATGGCGCCCAGGCCGCGCAGGATCTGGTGGATGAGCGGGATGGCGCGCCCGACCGGCAGCCGCCCCTCGGCCTGGATGATCTCCTTCAGGTCATGGCCCGGCACCAGCCGCATGACGATGTACGAGACATCGCCATCCGTGCCGACATCGTAGACGTCGACCACGTTGGGGTGGCTGATCGAAGCGGCGAGTTCGGCCTCCCGGACGAAGCGAGAGACCAGTTCCGCGTCGCTGGAGAGGTGCGAACGCAGGACCTTGATCGCGACCGTCCGCTTGAGTCGCTGGTCCTGGGCCCGATAGGTGATGGCGTGGGCACCCTCGCCGATCCGGCTCTCGATCACGTAGCGACCGCCGATCACCGCGTGATCGGTCGCCTCCGCCGGCCCATACCCGTCGGGACGCCCCGCGACGTGACCGACTGGCGCGCCCGTCCGTCCCGGATTTCTCTCACCCGAAGGCCGGGTCTGCTGAAAGCGGCGCTGTGATTCCGTCAAGCCGATGTGCCTCCAGTCCGGACTGGTCGGTCCTGCGTCGTCCTCGTTCGGTGTCTGCGGTGGGTGGGGATCGCCGGGCGGAATTGGCCCCCGACCAGTCCCGGTCAGGATAGCTGACAGGCGGGAGTGGGAAGGACGCCGACCCGGTCACCGGATGCGCGCAGGGAGGACGATCCACAACACTAAGGATCCCTAACGCACGACCGGGGCAACCGTTTCTGTCGGCGAGGTATCGACCGGTGCGGGGCCGCCCGAGACGCGGCCGGGCACCCCGTCGAGCACCGACCGGTCCCGTCAGGGATAATGGCGAGCGCGTCGAACCGTCCCGTCCACCGCGATGCCGTGACCGGTCCGGGTCCGGTCTCCCCCGAGAGGTTGCGGTCCGTGCGGTTCCCATCGAGGCGACGGAGCGGCGAGCCCCTCCTTGACCGGTCCCGCGCCCGGATCCTCGTCTGGGCGTGTCTGCTGATCGCGGTGAACCAGCTGGGGTTCGGGGCCATCATCCCGGTCGTGCCGCTCTACGCGCAGGCCTATGGCGTGGGCGAGTTCGCGATCGGCCTGACCATCGCGGTCTACGGGCTCGCCCGCTTCGTGGCGAACGTCCCGGCCGGGCGACTGGCCGATCTCCGTGGCCGACGGGCGACGCTGGCCGTCGGTGGGCTGATCACCGTCGCGGGCAACCTGCTGACCGCGCTCGCCCCGGATTACGACCTGTTCCTGGCGGCGCGATTCGTCTCGGGACTGGGGGCCGCGATGGTCCTCACGGGCGGTCAACTGGTCGTGAACGATATCGCCTCCCCGCACAACCGGGGGCGGCTGATGTCGATCTACCAGGGCGTCTTCGGCTTCGCGGTCGGGCTCGGGCCCATCCCCGGCGGTTTCCTCGCCTCGTGGCTGGGCCTGGAAGTCCCGTTCATCGTCTACGCGGTCCTCGCGGGCGGCGTGACGGGCATCGCCTGGTTCGCGATGCCCGAGACGAAGGACCTCCGCCCGCCTGCCCGGACCGACAGTCCAGCCGCCGAGCGGAGTGCCGCTGACCGGGACGCGCCGTCGCTGACGCCGAGCATCCGGACGCCCTTCGTGCTGATCTCCGGGGTCAGCTTCACCAGCTTC
>CADCWK010000213.1 GCA_902806375.1 uncultured Thermomicrobiales bacterium | reverse complement strand
CGCCGTGATCGCGGCGCAGGCATCGGCGAGCGCCGCCGGGACGGGCGTTCCCGGCCCTGCCTCCTGGGCGACGACCGGTACCGACCAGGCCACGATGGACAGCCCGAGGACGAGGCCGGCGCTGGCGATCCGGGGCAGGATTCGGGACACGGGTCTGAGTCGATGGTGGCGCATCCGTCTGCTCTCCTGTCGGTCCGGCGTCCATCGCCGGGATGTGGGGCGTGGTGGTCCACGCCGGTCGGGCCGCTAGGGCGTGGCCATGGGTGGAGTGGCCGTGCCGGTCAGGACGGGCGAGGCTGGCACCGGGAGGGCGGGCGAGCCTTCGCCCGGCACGCCGAGGGCGGCGGCGGTGCTGGTCGAGCCGGCGGCGGCCGTCTGGAAGATCTCCGCCGTCTCGGTGTTGAACGCCTCGACGGCCTGCTCGCGGCTGTCCGTGTTGAACGTCACGTACAGGGCGAAGCTGACGATCGCGATCATGATGACGAAGAAGATGACGAAGATGCCCTTGCTGCCCCGGGATGTCCGACCATGCGGGGGGAACGTCAGGTTCTCGCGGGTGATGTCGCGTCGCGGTCTGGGCTCGTTGGGCATTGTTGCGGTCGGTCCCTCTGTCCTGGCGGAATCCCCGGCGCGCGCACCGTTCCCGGAGATCACTGGTGACCGGCCGGGTCGGCGGCGCGGAGGCAGGGTACCACCCGGCCCAGCGCCACCGGCGACCGGAGGGGCAGGACGTCCCGGACGGCGTGGCGGGGAATGCCTGTCCGACCGCTAACCGGCCGTCGAGAGGACCTCGCGCAGCCGCGCCAGGACGATCTCGTCCTCGCCGGGCTGGATCGTCTGCGGGTTGAGGGCAATGCCGTCCGGGCCGACCGCGGCGACCGCGATCCGGGGCTCGCCGGTGAACAGCTCGGCGACGATCGCGTCACGGGTCAGGGGGAAGCCAGGGCTGACGGTGATCAGCGCGCGACCGTGCGGTTGCCCGGCCTCGCTGGGGTAGATCCGCTCGGCGGTGATGCCGGCGAACCCGGACAGCCCGGCGACCCAGCGCTGCACGATCGCCTCGTACCCCTCGAGCAGCGCCGGTTCGTCCTGCTCGAGGGCGTACTCGACGGCCGCGAGCAAGCCCACCATCTCCTCCTTGCCCACTTTCATCGGCCGGCCGAGGCTGTGGTTGGGGCTGCCGTTCAACCGGCAGCCGGCGACCAGGTCGGCCCGTCCGAGGACGAGGCCGCTGCTCTGCGGGCCGCGCAGCCCCTTGCCGCCGCTGAAGATGGCGAGGTCGGCGCCGAGCCCGACGGTGTAGTGCGACAGGTTCGCGATCGCCGGCACCTGGGCGGCTGCGTCGACGATGACCGGGACGCCATGCTCGTGGCCGATGGCGATTACCTCCTCGAGCGGCAGGGCGCCGTCGGCGAAGTGGGCCCCGGCGAACCACAGGATGCAGGCGGTGCGCTCACCGATCGCCGCCCGGAGGTCCCCGGCTGTGCCGCCGATCTCGACGACGCGGGCGCCGGTCTGGCGGGCGGCGTAGTCGTAGCCGTTGCGCTGGCTGACGTGGATGATGACCTCGTTCTTCGTCACGCCGTCGAGGTAGGGAAAGGCCCCGATCAGGTTGAGATCCGTCCCGGCGATGCAGGCGGCGACCGACATCGCGATCCCGGCGGCCGCCCCGGACGAGACATAACAGGCCTCGTTGCCCGTGAGGTCGGCGATGCGCTCCCCGACCCGGAGCTGGAGCTCGTCCAGCGGGATGAAGTGCTGCGACGCCTCGGCCATCGCCTTGACGGCGACCTCCGGCATGACGCTACCGCCCAGCCGCGTCAGGGTCGCGGAGGCGTTGATGATCGGCCGGATGCCGAGGCGACGATAGACCTCGGGGACGGCGGCTGGGACGGCGTCGTGGGCAACGGACTCGGCGGCCTCTGCGGCGGGCGAAACGGTCATGACGAGAACTCCCTCTGGGACGACGTCGTGCGTTGCTGGCGCAACCCCGTTGGTCCGATTGTCCGTCAGGATGTGCCCCGGCGAAAGCGGAAGGCGAGGATGACGGGCAGGTCGGACTCCGGCGCCAGGCTGCCAGGTCGTGACGGACCCCGGACGGGCCGCTCCTGGAGCCCGTCGAGGACCATCCCGGCCGCCAGCCACGGTGCGAGGTAGGCGGAGACCGTGCGCTCGAAGTAGTGATGCGGGCGCGGCTCGCCGCGCATCCCGACGCCGAGGCTTGTCAGGGGCGTCAGGTAGCGGCTGATCCGGATGCCGACCTCCGTCAGCATCTCGCCATTCACTTCACGGGTCTCGGTCACCCGGACCGCGTCGACGGTGTTGAAGCAGGGGTGCGGGATGACGGCGACGAAGCGGCCGCCCGGCCGGAGCAGCGTTGGCGTTGCCGCGGCCAGCGGACCGATCTCCGGCATGTCCTGGAGCGCCATCGTCGTGACGATCGCGTCGAATGGTTCGGCCGTCAGGTCGCGGAGCGCCGCCCCGTCGGTCGCGTCGAGCAGCCGCCAGGTGATCCGGTCGGCATAGGGCAGGCTGGCCGAACGCTCCCTGGCCGCGTCGAGGAACACCTGGCTGAAGTCCGTCGCCGTCACCGCGGCACCGAGTCCGGCCAGCCGCCGGGCGAGGACGCCATTCCCGCAGCCGACGTCGAGAACCCGGTCGCCGGGGGTGATGGCGAGCAGTTCCTCGGCGGCCGGGCCGACGGCCGTCAGGTGCCAGGCGTTGCCTTCGCCCATCCGCTCATCCCAGAAGCGGGCCTTGGCGTCCCAGATCTCGCGCGTCTCGGCGACGCTGACCGGCTGGTCGATCGTCATCGTGATGGCCCCTCCCCGGGGCGCGCCGTTCAGGACTCCCACAACCTGGTGGAGTGGCCGCCGTCGACCATCAGGCACTGCCCCGTGATCCACTCGGACTCGGGCAGGCAGAAGAAGCGGACGGCGTTGGCGGTGTCGTCGGCCGAGCCCGCCCGTCCGAGCGGGATGTAGGGGCGGATGGTCTCGCCCCAGGTCGCCGGCGGTCCCTTGGTCGGCCGGTCGGGGATGCCGCCGGGGATGACGCAGTTGACCGTGACGCCGTGCGGGCCGAGTTCGAACGCCATGTTGCGGGTCATCGTCTCGACGGCGCCCTTGGCCGCGTCGTAGACCGCGGCGTTGGTGTGGCAGAGGTGGGCGCCGATGGTCGACGTGTTGACGATCCGGCCGCGGATCCCGCGCTCGATCATGTGCCGGGCGGCGTGCTGGGCCAGGATGAACGGGGAGCGGTAGTTGACGTTGGTCTGGTAGGCCCAGTCGTCGTCGGAGACGTCCCAGAAGCTGCCCCGGATGCTCATGCCGGCGTTGTTCACGAGGATGTCCAGTCGCGGCACGGCGGCCAGCGTCCGCTCGGCCAACTGGTGGGCGTCCTCGACCCGCGACAGGTCGGCGGTGACGCCGGTGACCGCCACGCCGAGCGCGCCGATCTCGGCGACGGTGGCGTCGACGTCGACCTGCTCGCGGCCGTGGACGACGATGGCGCACCCTTCCCGGGCCAGCCACTCGGCGGCGGTCCGGCCGAGGCCACGGGTACTCCCGGTGACGAGGGCGGTCTTTCCGGTCAGTCGTCCGGCCGGGTTCGGTGTCTGATCCACGGGACCTCTGCTCTACAGGTAAGCCGGACGGACGGATGCCGGCCCCATTATCGGGAACCGGCATCGGGATGGCCACGGGGTGTCACTGGAGCCGGAGGGCCGCTACCCCTTGAGAGCGCCGGCCGTGAGGCCGCCCTCGAGGCGCCGCTGGAAGACGATGTAGACGACCAGCATCGGGACCATCGTGATCGTGAGCCCGGCGAACAGCGCCGACCAGTCGCTCCGGTATCCCTGGTTGAGGTTGAGGGCCTGCAGCCCCTGCGCGATGACGTAGTTGCTCTGTTCCGCGTTGAGGACCAGCGGCAGGAGGTACTGGTTCCACTGGCCGAGGAAGTTGAAGATCGCCATGGCGATCAGTCCGGAGCGGGCGAGCGGCAGCATGATCTGGAAGAAGACCCGGTAGGGACCAGCGCCGTCGATGACGGCAGCCTCGGCGAGGTCACCCGGCAGGTTCTTGAAGAAACCGTGCAGGAAGAAGATCGAGAACGGGAGTGAATAGGCGATGTAGACGAGGATCAGGCCGTGCTTGGTCCCGAGCATCCCTAGCCCGTCGACGACGAAGTAGAGCGGGACGAGGGCCAGGAAGGTCGGAAACATCAGGCCGGCGACGAACAGGTAGTAGAGGAACCGGTTGCCGGGGAACTGGAAGCGGGACAGCGCGTAGGCCGCCATGGAGGACACGATCAGGGTCCCGACGACCCCACCGGTCACGACGACGACGGTGTTCCAGATGTACCGGCCGATCCGGGCATCGTTCCAGGCCCGGACGAAGTTGTCGAACTGGAGCGCAGCCGGGATGCTCCACGGCGACGAAAGGATCTCGGAGTCGGTCTTGAACGCCGAGACCACCATCCAGACCAGCGGCAGGATGACGAGCAGCGCCCAGACCAAAAGGAAGAACTGTGAGATGCCGAGGAACGCGTAGTCGCCACCCGCCATGTGGTTGCGACGGAAACGTCTCCTCGGGGTAGGGACCACTGCCGTCTGGACAGGAGCCGTCGTGCTGATCTGCGTTGGCTGGGTTGCCATTCCGGACTCCTGTGTCGCTGATAGCTGGATCTGTCTCGGTCACCACGGGGTTGGCTAGTACTCGTAGGTCTCCCGGGAGGTGCTGCGAAGCGTGACCACCGAGAGGATCAGGGTCAGGATCAACAGGACGACACCGACAGCCGTCGCGTAGCCCCAGAAGCTGCGACCAAACGCCTGATCGTACATGTACAGCGCGACGACCTCGGTCGATCGGTTCGGTCCGCCGGCCGTCATGACCTGCACCAGCGCGAACATGTCGAGCGCGATGATCGCGATGTAGACCACGCCGATCCGGATGTTCTCCCAGATGAGCGGCAGCGTGATCGTCCGGAACTGCGTCCAGCGATTCGCACCGTCCAGCGTCGCCGCTTCGTAGAAGGAATCGGGAATACCTTGGATGCCGGCGACGAACAACACCATGTAGAAACCGACACCCTGCCAGATCACGACCCCGGCGATCGCCCAGATTGCCGTTGTCGTATTGCCGAGCCAGGAAGTCGTC
>CADCWK010000212.1 GCA_902806375.1 uncultured Thermomicrobiales bacterium | reverse complement strand
GGTCTGATTCGCCATGCATCCCTCGCTCATCGGTCGTATCGTCCCGGCACTCGTCTTCGTCCTGCCCTCCGGGCGACCGGATCACCCAGCCGCCGTCAGGAGTCCGCATGATTCCCGGACCAGCCGAATCGCCTCTCGCCGATGGCATCGTCACCGGGCTGGCCGGGCTCCCGCTCGGCGCGCGCTGGCCCGGTTTCGACCCCGGTACTGTCCCACTGGCCGTCGCCCGGCCCGCAACCCGGCGACCTGACTACTCAACCACGAGGCGGCCGGCGGGGACGACGAGGGACCATCGCCACCGGAGCAGGACGGTCAGCAGTGGGCCCCGAGACGGCTGGGCAGCGACGATCGGTTGCTCGCCAACAGGGTCGCCATGATTAGGGCCGCGCTGACGGCGACCATCATCGCCGATGGCGCGACCGTCGGGCACCCTACCGCCCCCGCGGCCGACGGGTGTCCCGGCGTCCTCCAGACCGCGCGCCAGCCCCCGCCGGGACGTGAACGGGGCCACTCTGCACCGACCCATGGGTCGGTCCCGACAACCTGGCGACCGCGAACCGGGAGATCGCCCTGCCGCAACGGGTCCCAGCGAGCGGACGTATCCCTCGGCGGCACCCCGCTGGACGCCAGTCGGACACCGGACCGCGATGCACTCGCCGCGGTGAGCGTCAGCATCCCGGCTCGTCCATGGGGCGCCGGGTCGGCCCATGCGCCCCGGTCGTCTGCGGGGCGAGGTAGCCGATGGGAACGCGCCGTGAGACCGGTTCGCCGGGCAGTGCCTGTTATCCTTCGCGGGCTCATCGGGCCGGTTCGGCGGTACATCAGGGAGAGTCGGCCAGCATGACCGCCACCAGGGCCTCGGCGCCGTCCCTCCGACGCAGCACCGGCAGCGACCGGTTCACCTACCCGCTGGTCGTCGGCTTCGTCCACTTCCTGATCGTGCAGCTCACCGCGACCCTGGCCTTCGTCTATGGCACCACGCGCGACGACCCCCGGTCTGCCGGCGCCGGAGCGATGGAATCCGGACCGGGCAACTACAAGGGCGATCCCAACGGTCCGGCTGACCTGAGCGGCTGGGTGCAGAACCTCGTGGAGCCGTTCCGGAGCTGGGACGGGCTCTGGTATACGTCCATCGCCGATCAGGGCTACGGGTCATTCGCCAATGCCAACCCGGCCTACTGGCCCCTCTACCCGTGGTTGATGGAGGGTGGCGCCCGCCTGACCGGGATGCCGCTCGAGGTCGTTGGCTGGCTGCTCAGCAACGTCTTCTTCGTCGTCGCGCTGGGTTTCGTCTACGCCCTGGTCCGGGTGGACTTCCCGGAGCGGATCGCCCGGATCACGCTCTGGGCGCTGGCGCTGTTCCCGATGGCGCTGTTCTTTTCGGCGGTCTACACCGAGTCGCTGTTCCTGATGCTGGCCGCCGGCGCGCTCTACTTCGCCCGGACGCGGAGCTGGGCGCTGGCCGGCATCCTCGGGCTGCTCGCCGCCCTGACCCGCTCCAACGGCGTCATGCTGCTGCTGCCGTTCGCGGTGCTGTTCATCCAGCAGTACGGCTGGGAGCCCCGCCGCTGGGTGACGAGAGGGCTGCCCAGCGCCGCTTTTGCCATCTTGCCGATCCTCGGCCCGGTCCTGTTCTACGTCTACCTCGACGCCGAGGAGATCCCGCAAACTGTCACAAACCCGGCCTTCGTCGAGGTGCAGGGCCAGTGGTACCGCTACTCGGCCCTGCCATGGGAGACCTTCCAGTGCGCGGCATCGAGCTGCACCGGGCCGGATGACCATGATTACATCCCGGCGAACTACAACGTCGTCGGCGCCGACTGGACCTGGGTTCGGGAGTTGATCGACGACCCGAGCTGGGGCAACGTCACCTCGTACGAGTTCCGCACCATGTTCGCTGACAGCGACACGGTCGAACTGGTCAGCCTGCTGCTGTTCATCGGGCTGGCCGTCCTCGGGCTCCGGATCCTTCCGCTCTATCAGACGGCCTATCTGCTGCCGCCGCTGCTGTTCCCGCTGTTCCAACCTGGGGGCGTCCATCCGCTGATGAGCATCCCGCGCTTCGGGATCGTGCTGTTCCCACTGTTCGTCGTGCTGGCGATCCTGCTCCAGCGCCGGGGCCCGCTGATCGCCTACAGCGTCGTTTCCGGGCTGCTGCTCGTCCTGTTCACGATCCAGTTCGCCCACTGGTACTGGGTGTCGTAGTGAGCCAGGACCTCGGACGACCTTGCCCGCTTGCCTCCTGCGCCGAAGCGAAGAGTTCCCGACGTTCCCGAGATCCCGGTCCATCGTCGACCGCGAGGAGACCTCCATCCACGACCGCATCGGGCGCCTCGGTTACTCGCTAGTCGCGGGTGGTGATGTGGCATCGCCCGGCTGACAGATAGAGGATGTCCGGCTGAACGATGACGTCGGCGAGTCGGACGTCGAACGGCGCGGTACGGACCACCCCCATCTCTCTCAGCAAGATGGGTTCGTCGGGCAACCGTTGGAACGCGATGGCAACTAGTTGAAGAAACCCGTCAGATGCCGGCAGGTCGATCAGTTCCTCATCGATGCGTTCGACACGTCGCCCATCATCCGGTCGGTGGCCGTAGTCGGTGACCTGTATCCGTGTCGGCATCGGACATGGTCGCTCGGCATCCCGCCTTCACTGCCCTTCTCCTGAACCTGGCAGCAGGAGATCGCCACGGGCGCCAGCCATCAGAGCCGGGACATCGATCTCAAGCCCCGGCAGCACAACGCTACGCAAGCGCACGTCGTCACCCGTCGCTTCGACATAACCGCTACCGTCACGTGTCCAGATCTTCAGGGTCTCTGTATCGGTGTCGACGAACCAGTACTCACGGACGCCATGCGAGGCATACAACCGCCGCTTGGCCCCCTGGTCGCGCAGTGTCGTGCGAGGCGATGACGCTTCCAATACCAGATCCGGTGCCCCGACGATTCGCTTCCCACCTGGGGTGATGACGTTCGCGTTGGCGTGGGACACGAAAACGAGGTCCGGCTGGACGATGTCAAGGTGACTCAACGCGACATCGACCGGTGCGAAAAGGACGAGACCGAGCCGGTGCTGGCGAACATGCTGCTTCAGCAGGTCGTTGAATTCGCTGAGGACCTGCTGATGAAAGATCGTGGGAGCCGGCATCTCGAGCAATACCCCGTCGATGATCTCAAAGCGTGGCCCGTCGTCCGGCAGCGAATCGTAGTCATCAACAGTGAACAGTCGGGTCTGGGGCCAGATCTGGGGTTCAACGACCATGACAGGGTCTCCCTGCATCGACGCTACGTGCGGCGACGCCTGTGCCTGTGAGTGTGCCACAGCGTCCTGACCGTTTCACCGGCCGCCGAGACCAGGTACGAACCAGCCGGGCGCCCGGCCACGTACAATCACCGCGACGACCAACCGACGACGACAGGATCCGGAGCCACGGCCGTCACGACGACGCGACGGGGCGTGGCCGCGCAGACGCGACCGGACCGTCGCCTTGAAAGGGAACCCAGTGACCGAGGCAACGGCACCAACCATCGACGAGACCGGCACCGCCGCCGCCAGCCAGACCCGCCAGCTGACCGGCGGGCAGGCGCTGGTCGAGCAGCTCAAGGCGGAGGGGATCGACACGCTCTTCGCGCTGCCGGGCATCCAGCTCGACGGGCTGTTCGACGCGATCTACGACGCCGTCAACGATGGGTCGCTGCGCGTCTTCCACACCCGCCACGAGCAGACGACCGCCTACATGGCCGACGGCTGGGCGCGGTCGACCGGGAAGATCGGCACCTGCGTCGTGGTCCCCGGCCCCGGCCTGATGAACGCGCTGGCCGCCCTCTCGACCGCCTACGCCGCCAACTCGCCGGTGCTCTGCATCTCCGGGCAGATCCAGTCGGACCTGATCGAGTTCGGCCGCGGTCTGCTCCACGAGATCCCCAACCAGCTCGGCATGGTCCGCTCCGCGACCAAGCACGCCGAGCGCGCCGTCACGCCGGAAGAGGTGCCGGGCACGCTCAACCGGGCGATCCGGACGATGTGGGATGGCCGCGTCCGGCCGGTCGAGATCGAGGTCCCGCAGGACACGCTGTTCCAGACGGGCGATGTCCAGATCCTGCCGGGCGCCGGCGAGCGCCAGCGCCGCGCCCCGAACCCGGACGAGATCGAGGCCGCCGCGAAGCTGCTCGGCGGCGCGAAGAACCCGGTCATCTTCGCCGGCGGCGGCGTGATCGGCGCCGACGCCACGGAGGAGCTCCAGCGACTGGCCGAGCTGCTCCAGGCGCCGGTCATCCTGACGAACAACGGCAAGGGTGCCCTCTCCTCCCGCCACCCGCTGGCCCAGCACGGGATGGCGGCGATGGATCTCGTCCCGAAGGCGGACGTCATCCTCGCCGTCGGCACCCGGTTCGCCGACGCCGTCACCCTGCGCTGGAAGCTCCAGCCGGGCCGCACGGTCGTCCAGATCGACATCGACTCGGAGGAGGTCGGGCGCAACTACCCGGTCGCCGCCCCGGTCGTCGCCGACGCGAAGCTCGGCATGGCCGCCCTGATCGAGCGGATCCCGGCCCACAGCGGTGCCCGCCCGGACCGGACCGACGAGTTCGAGGCGCTCAACCGCGGCATCCAGGAGCGGGTCGACGGCATCCAGCCGCAGGCCGGATTCGCCCACGCGATCCGTGCGGAACTGCCGGACGAGGGGATCTGGGTCTCGGAGCAGACGCAGATCGGCTACTGGGCCAACCTCGGTCTGCCGGTCTACAACCCCCGGACCTTCATCGGCCCGACGTACCAGGGGACGCTCGGTTACGGCTTCCCGACGGCCCTCGGCGTCCAGGTGGCCCACTGGGACACGCCGGTCGTCTCGGTCAACGGCGACGGCGGCTTCGGCTTCGCGCTGGCCGAGCTCGCCACCCAGGCCCAGTTCGGCATCCCGCTGGTCTCGGTGGTCTTCGACGACGGCGCCTTCGGCAACGTCCGCCGGATCCAGCAGGAGCAGATGAACGGCCGGACGATCGCCTCCAACCTGCGGAACCCGGACTTCAGGGACCTGGCCAACGTCTTCGGGGTGACCGGCCGCCGGGCCGAGACGCCGGAGCAGCTCCGGACGCACCTCCGGGAGGGTTTCGCCTCCCGCGAACCGACCCTGATCCACGTCCCGGTCCAGCCGATGC
>CADCWK010000211.1 GCA_902806375.1 uncultured Thermomicrobiales bacterium | reverse complement strand
TCCGGTCTGTGTAGGTTCCGCTACAACAGAGCGGTGCGGCCATGAGTGAGCGACGGCGTCCTGCTAACGTCGCCGTCGCAGTGCTTGATCCGAATCTCATGGGCGCCCACTAGCCGCATCAAGCGTCGGTCCGGACTTGCATCTCGGAACCGCTCAGCCGAGTTGTCCCAGCCGACCGCTCAGAGAGGCGATTTCGGCACCGAGGCGTTCGGCGATTACCGCTTCGTTCGCTCCAACCATCCGGTAGCGCAGATCCAGCGAGAGCCCCCACACGTCCTGGGCCAGGGTCAGGAGTGGAGCTGCCTCGCGGTCGGCCTGGCCCAGCGGCCGGACGGCGAGATAGCCGGCGACGAACGACTCGCCCAGCGGGTGCCACGCCCGGTCGAAGACCGACCAGCCCTGGATGTCCAACGCCCGCCAGCCCGGGCCGCCGGAGTCGAAGTCATACCAGACGAATTCGCCGGTACCGGTCAGGTGGAGGTTGTCAAACGTCAGGTCGCCGTGGATCGGTCCCCAGTCCAGACCATACGCCGTCAGACGCTCGATCCGGCTCCGGATCCGGTCCGCGGTCGCGAGCAGCTCCGAGCCCAGGGAGGCATCCGTGACCAGAGGGAGGATGTGGGCGAGCGGCCGGTCAATCAGCGCGGCGAGATCGAGCGGTGGTCGGCGATGGTCACTCCGGAACGAATCGAGGGCACCGTGCAGCGCCGCCACTGCCCGCCCCTCGCGCTCATAGAGCTCCGGCGGGAACGGCGCCTCCGGTTTCGCCCCTTCCGCAAACCCGAACAGCACCGCCAGGGGGGCGGATGAGCCTGTCCCGATAGGGATGATCGGGTCACCGGACCGTGACCGGAGCACCGGTGCGACGTGGACACCGCACCCGACAAGGTGGTCGACCAGATCGACCTCCCAGGCGATCTCCCCCTCGCCCCGCCAGCCGGGTCGATAGCACTTCAGGACGGCGCGCCCCCGCGTGGTCCGGACTTCGAAGACCGCGTGAGTCCAGGATCGCAGCAGCCGGACATCAAGGAGCGGCCCGACGTCGTACCGCTCCATGACGTGAGCCGCGACCAGTTCACTGGATGGCCATGTCTGGACCTTGCCGGCATCGTCCATGGACGAGACCGTATCACGATCCCTCTCGCCGTGAGGACCGGGCGCCCGGGAACGAATCCATCGCCGACCTGGCCAGAGAGCGTCGTCCAGCCCGGCACCGTCGTAGGTAGCCTCCGTAGGTGGGTCCGCCGTCTGGTGGCATCGCTGCCCGCGAGGGGGAGGCTGCCCCGGGTAAACGGGAACCGGGCCGCGGGTGGCGGCGTCTATCGATGGACACGAGCAGCCCACCCCGGAAGCTGGTCGATGTCCGGACCGATAAGCGGGAACAAGCCAGAGTGGGAGGACGTTCAGATGGTGCTGCGATTGGGTGGACCGGATCGGGATGTGGCGGTAGTCGATATGCAGGAGCATGACGTGGTGGATGTCCAGGAGCGACCGTCATCGGGACCCCTGAAGAGTCTGATCTCCGGGGTGCGGGAGTGGATCACGATCGTCGGTAGCTATGAGCCCCAGAGCGGGCTGGGCAGCCGGATGCGTGAGATCGACGCGCAGTATTACCGGGACCAGGTGAGGCTGCACTGGCCGGACGGCGTCCGCGTCAATGGGTTATCCGATGCCGCGGAGCGAGCGCGGCGGAACTAGCCGATCCCGTTCTCGGGGTTTCCGGCCCAGAGCGAGATGCGAACGGCCCATCCCCGATCCAGGGATGGGCCGTTTCCCATGATGGCGCTAGATGCGCGACGGATCAACGGGTGGTGGCGAGCACCCCGGCGAAGAAGGCGTCGATACGTTCCAGCCCGGCACGGATCGTCTTCGTCTCCGGGCCGGTGCCGAGGCGGAGGTAGCCGTCCAGTCCGAAGACGTCGCCTGGCACGAGCAGGACGCTCTGCTCCTCGCGGATGCGGTGGACGAGGTCGGTCGAGTTCATGGGCAGGTCGTAGCGGACGAAGACCGTCCCGGTCGCGGCCGGGCGGGTGTAGGACAGCAGCCCGGCGTGCTGGCCGATCCAGGCGTCGACCACGTCCAGGTTGTCGCCCAGCATCCGGCGGCTGCGGGCCAGGATCGTCTCACGGCGCTCCGGCTGGAGGGCCAGCGTCGCGATCGCCTCGCTCAGGGCCCCGGTCGTGATCGAGGTGTAGTCCTTGCGGCCCCAGGCCGTCGCGACCTCGGTGGCTGGCCCGACCATCCAGCCGATCCGCAGGCCCGGCAGCGCGTAGGCCTTGGACAGTCCCGACGTCACGATCGCCCGCTCGTAGAGATCGGCGAAGCTGGCCGACTCCGTCCCGCTGAACTCCGTGCCGCGGTAGACCTCGTCGGCGTGCAGCCAGAGCCCGTGCTGCCGGGCCAGCGCGACGAGGCCACCCATCTGCTCCGGCGTCAGGACGCTGCCGGTCGGGTTGTTCGGGTGGCAGATCGAGATCATCCGCGTCCGTGGCGTGATCGCGGCGGCGAGCTCGTCGAGGTCCGGCGCCCAGCCGAGTTCCTCGCGCAGCGGGACGGCGACCGTCGTGACGCCCATCGCCCGCGCCCAGCCCCAGAGCTGAAGGTAGTTGGGCGTGATCACGATCAGTTCGTCGCCAGGCTCGAGCAGCGTCATGCCCATGACGAAGATAGCCTCGGCCGAGCCGTTGGTGACGAGGATCTCGTCGCTGGTCCGTCCCGGGTAGAGCCCGGCCAGCGTCTCGCGCAACTCGACGGAGCCGTTGGTCCAGCCGTAGCCGAGCTCGACGGACATGATCCCGGCCCGCTCATCGGCGGTCAGCAGGTCGTTGAGTGAGTAGGGATGGACGCCGCTGTCGGACAGGTTGATCTCGACCAGGTTCTCGTACAGCGACTGGATCCGTTCAAGGGCGAACGCTTCGATCTGCATGGTGGCTCCAACGATAGGGCGGGCGATCAGGGCTCCATTCTACTGGCCGTGGGCGGTCCGCCGTGACGCCGCGGGCCCGCGATCGCCGCACCCTCAGGCCGGGGTCACGATGACGGGAGGGCGCTGGCCAGACCGACGCTGGACCGCTGGAGCCGGGCGACCTCCCGGCGGCCGATCAGTACTCCGGCGATGGCAATGGACACCACCAGCCAGGTCGGGGCGTGCAGGTCGATCGCGCTGACGATGACGAAACCGTCGAACAGGGCGATCAGCGTGAAGCCGATGTGCTCGATATAGCGGCCGTCCTGGACGGCCGCGGTTTGCGCCTGCCGCCCGCGCCAGACCATGTACAGCCCCAGACCGGTCAGGACGGTGTAGATCACGCGGGCAGGGGTCGCGAGATCCGTCCAGTGGCTGGCGATCGCGGCGACGAGGAAGACGACCAGCGCCACCAGCGACCTGAAGTAGACGCGGAAGCGGACACCCCGCACGTCGACGGGCGGGCGGATCACGGCGCAGCCGGCCGCGAAGGCCAACACTCCGGCGACGGTATGGGCGACGATAAGCAGGATGTACATTGGCCTGGCCTCTCGTTGGGTCGCTCGACTCAAGGAGACACGGATCGTGGAACGGCCCAGCGGAGTGTCCGGACGACTGGACTGGTCGGGCCGGAGTGGAACGTTCCCCGGAGTCGACATGACACAGTGGAATATCCCTGTGGGATGGTATACATGTCACAGTGGAATGTCAACCCTCATCGCGGCATGGAGTGCTCCGGGTGACTGATCGACCCCTCAACGCGACGGCGGCCTCGCTGCTCGGGTTCCTGCATGAGGGACCGTTGACCGGCTGGGATCTCGTCCAGACGGCCCAGCGACGGATCGGCAACTTCTGGTCGCTGACGCAGAGCCAGGTCTACCGGGAACTGGGGACGATGGCGGACGGCGGGCTGGTCGCCGCCGGGGAGCGGGGCGCGCGGGACCGGCGACCGTACGAGATCACCGACGCGGGCCGGGCCGCGTTCGCGGAGTGGCTGACGCGGGTGCCCTCGGACGAGAACATCCGCTTTCCACTCCTGCTCGCGATCAGTTTCGGCCAGCGGATGGCGCCGGCCGATCTCCACCGGATCGTCCGGCATCACCGGCGACTCCACGCCGACCGGCTGGCGGGATACCGGCACAACCTCGAGACCATCCGACGCCATGTCCCCGATCCGGACCCCTACCAGCTCGCGACGCTGACCTTCGGCATCGCCCACGAGGAAGCGGCAGTCGGCTGGTTCGACGGGCTCCCGGTCGCGATCCGGGGCGAGGCGCCGTGGGACGACGACGTGCCGGGCGGGGAGGCATCCTGATGACCCTCATCCGCGAGGTCAGCGTCCGGCAGGCGGCGCTGGAGGAAAGCGGCTACCCGTTCGACCTGCCGCTGATCCGGGCGCTGCCAGTGCTCGACGTCTCGGCCCCGGTCACGTTCTTCGTCGGCGAGAACGGCTCCGGCAAGTCGACGGTCCTGGAAGCGATCGCGTCGTCGGTCGGGAGCGTGACGATTGGTGGGGCGCCGGTCGCGACCGACCCGACGCTGGTCCCGGCGCGGCGGCTGGCGGATTGCCTGCGAGTGAGCTGGACGCGCAGGACGCGGCTCGGCTTCTTCATGCGGGCGGAGGACTTCATCACCTGGACGCGGCAGACGGGCGGGCTGCTCGACGAACTGGACGGAATCGCGGAGGCGGCGGAGGCCAACCGGGGCGAGGGCGGCGGAGACTGGTGGCGGGCGGCCGGGCTGGCGAAGGGGGAGCGGGCGGCGCTGGCGCGGAACCTGGGCGATGATTTCGACGCCCGCTCCCACGGCGAGTCCTTCCTCGACCTGTTCCAGCAGCGGCTGCGTGACGGCGGGCTGCACCTGCTGGACGAGCCGGAGACGCCGCTCTCGCCGCAGCGGCAACTGGCACTGCTGGCGATGATCCGCGACACGGCCAGCCGGGGTGGCCAGTTCATCGTCGCGACCCACTCCCCGATCCTGCTGGCCTGCCCGGGCGCCACGATCCTGCACTTCGTCGACGGCGCGATCAGCCCGATCCGCTACGACGACGTCCCCAACGTCCGGCTGATGCGGGACTTCCTCAGTGACCCGGAGGTCTACCTGCGGTACCTGTGAACTCAGGCCCTTCACGTAGGTGGAGAGATATACTTTTCAGTGTCAAAGACGGGCGACCAGCCGAGCACGGAGGACGATGTGCCACCGATAGTT
>CADCWK010000210.1 GCA_902806375.1 uncultured Thermomicrobiales bacterium | reverse complement strand
ATCGCTGAAGCGAGACCGGTGGATGCAGAGGTACGGAACACGTTCATGTCTACCCTTTCTGAATCAGGGACCCGTTCGACTCGCTCAACGAGCGTGCGTTCACCGACTGTCCCTCACGTCGACGAACCCTGGATCGTGTACCGGGGTAATAGTGCCGACAATGCACGATAGAGCTGACGCATGAAGTGGGCCAGTCAAACACGCTGGGTCAGGCGGGAATCAAACCGGCCACGCTGGGGTGACGACCGGATAGGAGAATCTGGTCAGCGTGGGCAGTGGGGAGAGGCCGGGACCCGGGCACGGGCAGTGACTCGGCCAACGCTGCCGTCCGCCGGCCAGTGCGTTATGCTACGGGTACCCCGCTGACCATCCCGCCCGTTATCCCCTCCACTGGCCGGGCCTGGATGCGCCACGTTCAGGCCGTCGGCGAGGGGACCAGTACACACGCCCATGGCCCCGCCCAGATGACCGACCGGACGACGTCCGCTCGCCCGGTACTGAATGGAGCCCGTCGTGATCGACACGATGTCCCAGGGCCAGTTCGTCCCCCTGCCGCCACCGCGATACCGCGAGACGATGGTCCGGGTCTACAGAACGACCCCGCTCTACGTCAGTGATGCCGAGTCGCTCGCCAGGGAGCGATGGCAGGTGGCCGCGGTCGATCGCCGGCCGCGACGAAGCGGACTGGGGCGGATCCTCTGCCTGCCGCCGATCGCGATGATTGTCCGTCCCCGGCCGGAGATCGTCGTGACCTACTCCCGGGCAGTGACGGCACCCGGGACGCGGACCATGAACCTGTTCGCGAGGCGACATCGACCGGCGATATGACCACCCGAGCGTCGGTGGTCCTGGCTCCGGTTCCAGCACCGGACTGGTGTCAGCCGCGACTGGAGTCCCCATAGCCCCGGGGGATGCCGGTGATCGCCCGGTCGGTCGAGCTTGGGTCATGACACGGGAAGAATGATCGACGGCCCACCGGCATGCACCGGTGGGCCGTCGTATGAAGCGGATCGGTCTGCCACGCGATTATCGATCAGGCCGCCCTAGGGGCATGGGTCGACCGCGGGGACGTTAGGCGTCCGGGGTGGATTCCGGAGTCGCACAGTCCTCGGCGCTGGGCGTCCCTTCGGGTGTTCCCTCAGGAGTAGCCGAGGTGTCCGGCGTACCATCCACTGCCGGAGTCCCGTCCGCTGCCGGAGTCCCGACTTCCGGAGTCCCGACATCCGGGGTCGCATCGTCCGGAGTACCGTCCAGCTCCGGCGAGGAGACGACGGAGACACATGACCCACTGAGGTCCGTCGGGGACTCCGTCTCCTGTGCCCCGGTAAAGGTGCTCGCGCCGGCGGCGAGACCGAGTACGGCCACCAACGCCAGACTGACCAGATATTTTCGCATGGTCGTTCTCCTCGGGATCAGGCCCGTCCGTGCTCACACAGCCATCCTGGCGATCGGACCGGTTGTCTCCCAAGGGCCGACGACAGCACGAGAAGTGCCACGATATATTGATCATCCACTTGATTCAGAATATTGGGTGGCCCACCCGGGGCTCGACGCCAGGCCCGTTAACTCTCCGCCTCGCGGTAGCCGCCCCGATCTGGGCACAGCGCACAGGATGACGGCGGGCCAACTGGTCCGCTGCCCGGATGCCTCACCCGGGACGCCCGGGACCACACCTTCGGCAGTCGCACCGCGTCCGGCGTCGCGACCCAGTGACTGCCTGAACCCGTCCCGATTCACCACCGGCCCGGGCAGGCGACCGCGTCGTTTACCCTACCCATCGACGCCCGGGACCTGACCCATGGCCGGTCCCGGGCGGGCCCCGCGCGAGCGGGACGCCCTCGGGCACCAGTGACGGCGGACCGGGCGTGCGGCCTGGACCGGGGATCGGCCACGCGATTACGTCTCCGGGTGATCACCCGCCCTCCGGGGCCCGACGACCCACCGCGTTCTGGCTCGTGCTCCCCCATCGACCCGAGGGGACCGCATCGACTTGAGGTTGTGTCCATTGAACCGTTCCCGCCCATCGCTCCCCTCGCTTCCCGCACAGGTCGACCGCCGGCACGTCGCGGTCGAGCGGCTGACCGTTCCGCCAGCCGAGGCCCTGATGCGCGGCCAGCGGAGCGTGTGGTTCGTCGTCATCGCCCTGACCGGCTTCGCGGTCCTGTTCGCCCTGGTCAAGAAGCGCCGCACGACCGCGGCCGACATCGCCATCACGATGCGCGTCCAGCGGCAGCGTCACCCGCTGCTCCGGCGCGTCATGGGCACCGTCTCCTGGCCGGGTTTCCCGCCCCAGAGCCGGTTGATCCCTCCGGCCCTGGCGGGGCTGTTCTGGCTGTTCGGCCTCCGGGTCGAGGCCGCCTTCCAGCTGGCCGGCTGGGGAACGACCGGCCTGTCCTTCGTCTTCAAGAAGTTCATGCGCCGTCCACGACCGGAGCACCCCGAGATCCGGGTCGCGATCGCCAACCTGGGTGGCTCGAGCTTCCCGAGTGGTCATGTCCTGGGCTACGTCGGCGTCTACGGTGCCCTGGCCTACCTCGCCAACGCCCTGATCCGCCCCGCCGGGCTGCGCCGGGCGATCGTCGCCACCCTGACCGGTCTGATCGCCCTGGTCGGCCCGAGCCGGATCTATCTCGGCCACCACTGGTTCACCGACGTGCTGGCGTCCTACCTGCTCGGAACGTCGTACCTGCTCGGACTGACCGCTGTCTACCGCCGCGTCAAGGCCTGGCGCTCCGGGCTGACCTGAAGCTCCCGCCGCGCCGGCACCGTTCGGCCGCCCCCGACGATGAGGAGCCCCGCATGGCGACCGCCGAACAGCCTGGCCACCCGATCGACCAAGCGAACGGGGCGACCCGCCGGACCGGTGACCTCGATCCCCGGGTCCGGGTGATCCTCAACCCCAATGCCGGCACCAAGGCGGGGATCCCGGTCAACGTCCGGGACCCGGAGGCCCTCGTCCGGTCACTGATGGCCGAGTTCGATCTCGGCGACGACCTCATCGTCTCCCAGTCGGAGGAGGAGGCGATCGTGGCCACCCGCGACGCGGTCCGGGCAGGCTACGGGACGGTCGCGGCGGCCGGTGGTGACGGGACGATCGGCGGGATCGCCCGTGAACTGCTCCATACCCCGACGGCTCTCGGCATCCTGCCACTCGGCAGCGTGATGAACATCGCCCGGATGCTGGACCTTCCCCGGGATCTCCCGGCGGCGGCGCGCGCCATCGCCGCCGCGCGCTCGAGCAACAGCGTCCGGGTCATCGATGTCGGCGACGCCAACGGGACGGTCTTCTTCGAGGCCGGCTCGGTCGGGATGAACGCGGTCGTCTTCCGGGAGGCCAACCGGTTCGGCGACGGCGACTGGCGCGGCCTGTTCTCCGCCATCTGGGTCGCCTTCCGCTACCGGCCGGCCCGGATGACGATCCGGCTCGACGACCGGACGGTCAGCAGCCGGGCCCTCATGGTCGCGGTCGCCAACGGCCCCTACACGGGGATCGGCTTCACCGTCGCCCCCGGCGCCAACCTCGAGGACGGCCTGTTCGACGTCCGGCTGTTCCGCCGGTTCTCGCGCTGGGAACTGTTCCGGCACTTCCGCGGGATCGCCTTCGGCGGGCGCGAGTACACCCCGAAGATCGAGACGCATCGCTCCCGGACGGTCCACGTCACGACCGCCTCACCGCTCCCCGCCCGTGCCGACGCCCACGACCTCGGCCACACCCCGGTCACGTACACCGTGATCCCCGGCGCGCTGAGGATCGTCAGCCCCTCCCCGCCGCCGGGCCACGAGCCAGTGGACAAGCAGCCGGAAGTCACCAGCAGTCCGTAGGTCGCTCCCACTTGACCCTGCCCCTGGGGCAGACCCTACCCTGCGCCCCACGGCTCGCTCCGGGGAGCGACACAGTGGGAAGGGAGCAGGACATGGCACGAGCAGAAGCCGTCCACCGGTCGGTGGATACCGATGCCGATACCGATGCCGTGACGGCGTACGCCAGGCACTCACCGTTCAGCGACCCGGGCCCGGCCGGCGCCTGGATCGACGACATCCCGCCGGACCGAACAGCCCTGCACCGGGCGGCCAGTCAGCTGGTCTTTCATTACGGCCACCGGGACCGGTTCGCCGGACACGGCATCGCCGCGGGGCGCTTGCACGAGATCGACACGCGCTACGCCGCCGACATGTTCCGGCTGATCCGCGGGCTGTCCGACGCCCCGGCGGGTGCCGAGCGAACGCCCGCCCAGCGGATGGTCGGCTGCTGCCGCGACTACACGCTCTTCCTCGTGGCCATGGCTCGCCATCACGGCATCCCGGCCCGCAGCCGGGTCGGGTTCGCGACCTACTTCTTCCCCGGCTGGTGGATCGACCACGTCGTCGCCGAGATCTGGGACGCATCCGCGCAGCGCTGGAGGCTGGTCGACGCCAACCTCGACCCCGGTCACGTCGACCCGTCGGACGGGGCGACGCTCGACGTGCTCGACCTGCCCCGCGAACGCTTCCTCGCCACGCCTGTGGCGTGGCGGCGCTGCCGCTCGGGCACGGCGGACCCGGAGCGGTTCGTCGTCAGCCCCGATCTGACGGAGCCGTTCCTCCGGGGATGGCCGTACCTCCTCCATAATCTGCTGACCGACCTCGCCGCCCTCGACCGGCGGGAACTGCTGCTCTGGGACGTCTGGGGCGTCGGGGCGCAGGGAGCCGCGCCGAGCGCCGAGCAACTCGCCCGCCTCGACGCGCTGGCCGCCGATCTGGACACCGGCACCCCCGACGCCGCGACGATCCGCACCTGGCTGGGGCACGAGGACTTCCGGATTCCCAACCCGATCACGTCCTGGAGCCCGGCGACGCCCGGCGTCCCGGGCGAGGTCACCCTCCGGTCCTGACCGATCCCGGAAAACGGCGACGCCCCGGACCCAATGCGAGGGTCCGGGGCGTCGCCATCGAGCCGTTGGTTAGCGCTCCACGGGGAACCTGCCTACTGGCAGACCCACTCGTTGCGGCGCCCGTTCTCCCACATCCAGCCGGCCGCGTTGGCGCTGGCCACCGGGTCGAAGATGTTCTGGGCCGCGAACGGGGTCGTCGCCCAGGTGCTCGGCAGGAACTGGAACAGCCCATACGAACCACCGGCCGCGTTGACTGCGTTGGGATCCAGGACCGACTCGCAGCGCGCCACCCGGAGCATGTCCGCCCGCGGCTGGCCGTAGCGGTCGGCGGCGGCGTAGATGATC
>CADCWK010000209.1 GCA_902806375.1 uncultured Thermomicrobiales bacterium | reverse complement strand
GCCAGACCCGGAGATGCTCCAGTCGGAAGGCGTGCTGCTCGTCGACGGAACGGTCGCGGATCGGCCAGCGACCGTTCTCGATGGTGAAGTAGTCCTCGGCGGCGACATCGCCCCACTTCAGGGCCTCGGCGTCCGCGGCCACGTCGATCCGGCGCAGCGCCGCCTGCAGCCGTTCCCAGCGGCGCGGCTTGAGCTCGATCAGCGTGTCGTAGAGGTCGAAGGTGACGAGACGAACGGGGCGGTCGCCGAGGTCGTCAAGGGTGATGGGCCGGCTGGTCTCGGAGATGAGGGACATGGGGGACAGCTACTCCATTGCTGAGAGACGCGCTCGGTCGACGATCGACGTGGACTCCGCAAAGCATTCACCGCGCGAGAACGGATCGGCCACCCGGACCCAACGGTCAGGAATCAGATCACCACCCGTCGGCGTGGGGCTCCGACGCAGCACCATCGCGTCTCCCTCGGTCGTCTCGTTGCCACCCGGCAGGCGGAACAAGTACCGGGCAGCCCGGGATGACATGGGGGATCGACCGATCCCTCCGTCACGGGTCGGCTCGGTGCCGACAGGAAGTGTACGGCGCCGACATCCCGCCACGGCGGGCGACGGCCGCCCCAGCCGGGAGCGGGGTGGAATCGATCCCGCTGGCCGTCGACGCGCCCGGTCAGGCGCGGATGGATAGCGAGACCGGCGCGTTCGGATACACACCATGCGGACAACACCGACGACAATGACTTGATATGATTCATCTCAACGAGACAGACCATGAGGCCAGACGGCGACGTCGCCGTGCTCGCCCGGCCCCCGTGCCCGAGGTGACGTGCATCCGATGACAGGATCCTGGTCACTGAGGACCCGCTTCGTCCTCGTCACGATCGTCTCGCTCCTGCCGATCCTGGGGGTCGTCTCCTACATCGTCTACCAGAGCCTCCAGAACAACCTCGATCTGTTGATCGAGACGGAGGCCTACATCAGCGATACCGTCGCCCAGGGACTGGAGAGCACCTTCGAGGACAACGCGGCCGTCCTCGAGCAGCTGGCCAACGACGACGCCGTCCGGGCGACGGCCGCTGAGACGAACGGCAGTGTCGCGCTCGACCAGGCAAGCGCCGGTCAGGGGCAGATCACGGCCACCCAGCTCTTCAAGGATGTCCAGACCTACCGCCGGAACATCACCGCCCTGTTCATGACCGACCGCGAGGGCCAGATCATCATCTGGGACGGCAATCCCAGCGAGGATGACTTTTCCAGCCAGGTGGCCGACACCATGAACCGGACCCGATCGACCGGGGCTCCGGCCATCTCCGGGTCACTGACCAGCCCGACTGACAGCGCCGGGTTCATCGCGCTCACCTACCCGATCTTCGCACCGGACGAGACCAGCGGCCAGATCAGCGGGGTCGCCGGGGCGATCCTGTCGGTCGACCGACTCCGCCAGACGTTCACCCCGTTCGCCCGTGGGAACACCATCATCATGGTCGTCGCCAACCGGGAGATCGTGACGACCAGCGCCCCGACCGCCGAGCAGAGCTCGCTTCTCAACGCCTTCCTCAACGCCGACGGGACGACCGAGCAGGTCTTCCGGTACGAGGGCGCCAGCGACATCAATCGGGTCGCCGTCTCCTCGGCCGTCGACATCGGCGACTCGCTCCCGTGGTCGGTCGTGGTCAGCAACCCGACGCCGACCACCTACGGTCCGACCCAGGACGTCCTGCAGCGCGGGATCGCCGCGACGGCGCTGGCCGTCCTCCTGACCCTGCTCCTGACCTGGATCCTGGCCGGGCGGACGGCGCGGCCGCTGGACCGACTGACCCAACAGGTCACCTCCCTGTCGGCCGGTGACCTGCCCGCCCGTGAGCAACCCACCATGGAGGTGAACGGCGGCCGGGAGGTGCGGCAGCTCGGTCTCGCCTTCCGGGAGATGGCCCGTCGCCTCGCCAGCCAGGTCGACGAGCTGGCCTCCTCCAACCAGGCCCGCGAGGAGCAGGCCGACCGGCTCCGCGACCTCAACCGGCGCAACATCCGCGCGCAGGAGGAGGAGCGCCGCCGGATCGCCGGCGACATCCACGACGCGGTGTCCCCACTGATCACCGGGGCCCTCTATCAGACGCGAGCGCTGCTCCTCGACACGTCGACCCCGGATCCCGAGCGCCAGCGGGACGGCTTCCGCGACATCGGCGACCTGCTGACCAGCGCCAGCGACGAACTGCACGGGGTGATCTTCGACCTCCGCCCACCCGACCTGGACGACCTCGGCGTCGTCGCGGCGATCGAGCGCTACATCGCCAACTTCAGCCGGGGCGGCATGGGTACCGCCAACATCACGGTCACCGGCCAGGAACCCCCGGGGCTGACGCCGGAGATCCGGGTCACGGTCTACCGGATCGTCCAGGAGGCCCTGCACAACGTCGTCCGTCACTCGGGCGCAAGCGAAGCAGTCGTCGCCCTGGAGACGCTGGACGGCCAGTTCCAGGTCATGATCCGGGACAATGGCGCCGGCTTCGATCCGGAGCAGGCCAAGCGCCCGACCTCGCTCGGCCTGCTGAGCATGCGGGAGCGCGCCTCGGCGATCGGGGCGACGCTGTACGTCGAATCCACGCCCGGCCTCGGCACGGCCGTGATTCTCGACCGGCGGATGGCCAGTACCGCCGCGCATGGTCGCCGCGTCCAGCGCCGGCTGCGGCCGATGCGGACGGACCCGCCCCGCCCGCCCGGCTCCAACGGCTCCAATGGCTCAGGTGGAACCGGTCACGCCACAGGTGCGGAGACGGAGACCCGTGCCGGTCAGGCGAACGGTCTCGCCGCTGTCGGGGACAACGGCCAGCGGACCATCGGCAGCCCCCTCGTGGCGCGGCTGAGCGAGCGGCTCGGCTTCGGCCGCTGACTGGCCCGGCCCCGGACCGGTCACCGGGGCCGGGATGGGATCAGGGCGGGCAGGGACCCGGGCCCGAGACCGTGCCGAACCGTCAGAACGTGAGGACGATCGATCCCGGTGGCCGTGGACAGCGCGTGCCCAGGGCATCCAGCGTCGGCTGGAAGGCCGCCGCCTGGGACGCCGCGACGAGATAGACGACGTCACAGCCCCCGGCGGGCAGGTTGGCCAACCGGTCGGCCCCGTCTCCCACGAAGCTGCCGTGATAGACCCTGATCCGTCGCTCCGTCGCCGGCGGAGCGGCGGTATCGCCGGCCGGTGAGACATCGACGAAGCGGGCCTCGTCGTCCAGCATCAACCGGTACGTCGCGATGTCCAGGCGCTCGAACCCGTACTCCGTCGGGGCGGTCAGCACCATCGCCACGGCCGATACGCCGGCGTCGCGCTGCCCGCGGATCGCCTCGACCACGGCGGACGTCGCGGACAGCGAGGTGGGCGGCGCCACCCGGTCGGTCGACCAGGCCTGCACGGCCACCGCGAGCAGGATCACGAGCGCCATCCCGACCCGGATCAGGCTCCGGAAGCTGGACAGGGACCCCGTTGCCGGCCCCCGGTCGTTCCGGAGCAGGCGCAGGATCAGGTTGGGCAGGTGCACGATCAGCAGCCCCGTCAACCAGACGATGCCCAGCGCGGCGATGACCATCAGGAAGGGACTGGCGAAGACCAGCCGCCCGAGATGAACCTGCGACGTCGCCAGCAGCGGCAGCGTCACCCCGGCCAGGCTGACCAGCAGGAACCGCGCTTCCACCGACCGCCGCAGCTGGCTGAGAAGCAGCACCATGCCGATCACCGCCGCCGGGACGAGCGGGCGGCTGTAGAGCTGGCCGTGGGTGTTCCAGTAGTCGGTCAGGGCCGGGCGGGTGTCGCGGTCGGCGAGCAGGTTGAGCAGCGCCGAGGCATTCCGCTCGACCAGTGTCCGGGCGAGGTCGCCCGTCCCACCGGTCGCAGCACCGGCCGGAAGGAAATTCCCGAACGAAGCCGGGTATTCGACCAGCGTCGCCAGTTGTTCCCCACCCGCATGGTAATAGGAGGACACCGCGGCCCGGAGATCCCAGGCTGCCTCGGGTCCGGCCTGACCGAGCCCGAGCATCAGCGTCAGGAAGACCGGCAGGACCAGCAGGGTGACCGCCAGGGCCGACAACAGCCAGCCACGGTGGTCCCGCTGGGAGACCACCTCGATGACGAGCAGCCCCAGGGCGATCGCCCAGAACAGCCGGATCGGAGAGTAGGCGTAGGACCCGCCGATCAGCATGACCTGCAAGCCGATCAGGGCCACGACCCGCCGACCGGCCGAGCCGTCCCCCGTCCGCACGACCTGGAGGAGGAGGAGCGCCGTCAGCAACCCGAGCGGGACCGACAACCCGACGACCGTCGCGGTGCGACCGTAGACGAGGAAGGCGGGCGACACGGCGACCAGCGCCGCCGCCAGCACGCCGACCCCCGGCCCCGCCAGGGCACGGGCCAGCAGGAACGTCAGCGGGACGGCCAGAGCCGACAGCAGGGCCAGTGGGACGCGGAGGGCCGATAGCCCGACCCCGTCCAGGCCGAACGACAGGGAGACCGGGATCGCGACCCAGGGAGACCGACCGCTGTCGGTCATCAGGCCATCGGTGAGCCGGAAGGTATCGACGAGCGATCGCTGTCCGTCGGTGACCGCCAGGACGTCGGCGGCGGCGTACTCCTCCCAGTTGAAGGCGTAATCGGGCAGGTGCGTCATCGTCGTCAGCAACAGCAGCGTCGACAGCCCATAGAGGATACCGACGGTCGCGACCGTGGTCGCCCGCGCGGCGAACAGCAGGGACAACCACCCGGCGGAATCGGCGGTCGGCAGGACGTCGCCGAGGGGTTCGCGGTGCCAGGGAGCGGACGCCACCCGATCCCGGACCGTTGCGTGATCGGGCATGCGTGACCCCGGCCTCCGGGTTGGGTTGGCGGGCGGAACCTGTCGCCGGACTGTACCGTATCGGCTCGGTCCTGATGAGAGAACGATTGAATCTTCCCGGCGGTTTCGGTCCGACACCGGGTCGCTGGTGTCGACCATCCCGCGGTTCCCGTCGGGATGGTGGTGCCACCCAGGGTGTATCGTTCCTCGACAGTTCGCCCGGGATCTGGCCCATCGTCCGACAGGAGTCCCCGTTGCCGTCCCATCGCCGCATCCGTGACGCCCGCCGCAACGAGCGGCGCGAGGCCCGCCTCGAACAGCTCGCCGCACGGAAGGCCCGTCGCGACGAGGTGCTGGCGCCGAAGCCTGCCCTGACGCCCGACGAGCGGGACCCGTTCACCTGCGGCCACTGCG
>CADCWK010000208.1 GCA_902806375.1 uncultured Thermomicrobiales bacterium | reverse complement strand
CCCCCCCGCAGCCGCTCGGTCCAGGCGTCGTAGGCGTCGTCCGGCACCCGGAAGGCGACGTGGTGGACGGCGCCGGCGCCCTGCTGGGCCGGTCTGAGGCCGGGCTCGACGGCGACATGGAGCTCGGCAGCCGTGCCGCCCGGCCCCATCTCGTAGACATGGACGGTCGTGCCTGAGGTGAACGGGTTGGCGTACTCGCGGACCGGCCGCATGTTCATCACCCGGCGAAGGATGGCGTCGGTCGGTGCCAATGTCGGGACGCTGATCGTGATCGGCCCGAGCCCGCGGATCTGGTGCTCGGCCGGGACGGGGCTGCGGTCCCAAGGGAACCCCTCGCCCTCGCCACGGTCGTCGATCAGGGTCAGGCGCTGGCCTTCCGGGTCCTCGAAGTCGAGCACCGCGCGGCCATCGCGCTCGGTCACCTCGCCGGCATCGGCGCCGTGCTGCGTGAACGCGTTCTTCCACCATTCGAGCGTCTCGTGCCCGGAGACACGTAGCGCCGTCCGGACGATCGAGTTCGTGCCGCGGCGCTCGGGCGGGACGGGCCAGTCGAAGAAGGTCAGGTCGCTGCCGGGCGACCCCTTGGCGTCGGCGTAGAACAGGTGATAGGCGCTGACGTCGTCCTGGTTGACGCTGCGCTTGACGAGCCGCATGCCGAGCGTCCGGGTGTAGAAGTGGTGATTCTCCCGGATCGCGGCCGAGACGGCCGTCAGATGATGGATGCCGGTCAATTCCATATCTTCGCTCTCCCAATCCCGATCAGACGGTCTTCCAGTACGAGTCGCGCCAGATCGATGTTCTCCTGCCCCGTGCTGATGTGCTTACTTTATATTAGCACATCGCGGGCCGGGGGTCCGGGCTGCTGGGCCGGACCGATCACCAGTGCCGGACCCTCTTCCCTGAACTGCCGGACGGGGCTACGATCTCCGCCACCCATCGTAACCGCCGCTCCGGGAAAGGGAACCACGTGAACGTCTTCATCTCGGTCGATATCGAGGGGATCTCCGGCGTCGTCCACGCCGACATGATGATGCCGGGCCAGACCGAGTACGGCCGGGGCCGGCGGCTGATGACGGAGGACGCCAACGCCGCCATCGAGGGGGCCGTCCGGGCCGGCGCCGACTATGTCCTGGTCGCCGACGGCCACGGGCCCATGCGCAACCTGCTCGTGGAGGAACTCCACCCCGCCGCCCACGTCATGACCGGCAGCGCCGACGCGCGGCCGTACTGCCAGCTGGAGGGGGCTGACGAGCGACCGTTCGACGCGGCCCTGTTCGTCGGCTACCACGCCATGGCGAAGACGTTCCGGGCGATCCACCCGCACACCATCGCCGGCGCCGTCGTCCATGAGTTGCGGCTCAACGGCGTCCCCCATGGCGAGACGGGTCTCAACGCCGCCATCCTCGGCTCGCTCGGCATCCCGACCGTGCTCGTCACCGGCGACGAGACGACCTGTGCCGAGGCGACGGGGATGCTCGGCGAGGGCGTCGAGACCGTCGCGGTCAAGCGGGCGACCGGGCGCAACGCCGCCGTCTGCCGGCCGCTGGCGGAGGCGCGGGCTGACATCACTGCCGCCGCCGAGCGGGCACTGGGGGCGATCGGGTCGGTGACGCCCTACCGGCCCGTGGAACCGTTCCGGATCGAGGTCGACTTCCTGACGATGCCGCAGTGCGACCGGGCGTCCCGGACGGCCGGCGTCGAGCAGGTCGGCCCGGTGACGATCGCCATCGCCAGCGGCCCGACCCCATGGGAGCAGTACCGGCTGCTCTGGGCGGCGCTCCGGTCCGCCCTCTACGAACCAGCCTCCTTCCTGGCCTGACCCTCCCGGGGGCCAGCGCTCGTCAGGAACAGGACGGACCACGCCCGGCTGAGCGTGGTCCGTCCCATTCGCTGGCTACCAGCCGTTGTGGTCACACGGAGTCCGCCTGGACGCTTGCGGTTCACATCGGAGCATGCAGGTGGCGAGCGGGCCACTCCCTCAGCCCATCCCCGGCGCATGCTCACGCTTCGCTGCGCTCCTGCCGCTGTCAGCGGTGGTCGGCTCACCGGCAAGCTCCGCTGCCCGGAGCGGGGAGTCTGTGCGCGGTCTCGGTATTACTCGGCGGCGAGCAGACCATTGTGCCGGAAGCGGCGGGACGGATCGAACCGGTCCCGGGCCGCGACCAGCCGGTCGTAGGTAGCGGGGGAGAAGGCAGCCCGGTAGCGCTCCGGGTCGGCGTCGCCGTAGCCGAGGAAGTTCGGAAAGGCCCCCTCGACGGCGTGCGGCGCCAGCGCGCCCCTGAGCGCCGCGTGCGACGCGGTGACGGCCGGTACCATTTCGGGAGCGAACAGCGCCCCGGCGGCGAACAGCACGAACGGCGCGTCGGTCCGGTTGGCGATCGCCGTGGACGGGCCGGCGTGGCGAGTCGCCCCCTCGATGTGTCGGATCTCGACCATCATCAGCGCCGAGTCGCAACCGGGACCGACGGCGCTTAGGACCGCCGTGATGGTCGCGGGGGAGAGGTCGTCCAGCATCAGGTGGGAGCCGGAATGGGGAAAGGCGTCCTCCGGGTCGGCGCTGATCGTGCCGTTCATGGCCCACGGCAGGACGCCGAACGTATCGAGGATCGGCGCACCGAGCTCCCGCATCGGCCGCATGGCCTGTTCGCCGGCGGCCAGGTCGCCCGTGTAGCAGCCCCGGACGATTACGACGTCCCGGCCACGGAGCGGTTCGGGGATGGCGGGGATCGGTGGGAGGCGCATCAGGGCGATGCTCGACGTCAACTCCTCGGGGTTGCCTTCTGCCCAGGCGGCGTAGGCCGTGAAAACATCGGCGGACCGTTCCATCGGGTAGACGACCATCCCGGCGAAGACCTCGGCGACCGGGACGAGGCCGAACTCCAGCGCCGTGACGATGCCGAAGGAGCCCCCGCCGCCCCGGAGGGCGTGGAACAGGTCGACGTTCTCGGTCTCGGATGCGACGAGCTGGCGCCCGTCGGCCGTGACGACCTCCGCCCGGACGACCCGGTCGGCCGCGAAGCCGTACTTGCGGGCCAGCCAGCCGGTCCCGCCGCCGAGGGTGTAGCCGACCACACCGACCGTGACCGACGAGCCGTTGAGCGGGGCGAGGCCATGCCCGGCGGCGGCCGCGACGACCGCGGCCCAGCGGGTACCGGCCTCGACCCGGGCCGTGCGGCGCTCCGGGTCGATCGTGACGCCGGTCATGCGGGAGGTGTTGATCAGCACACCGCCCTCGATGGCGGACCGGACGCCATGGCCGGTCGCCTGGACGGTGACGGCCAGGTCGTTGGCGGCGGCGAACCGGACCGTCTCGACGATGTCCCGAGCGGTCTCGGGCAGGACGACCAGGGCCGGGGCGTGCTGGACGGCGCAGTTGAACGGCATGTGGGCGGCCGCGAAGCCCTCACTGTCCGGGGTCAGGACCGTCCCCTGGACGCGTTCCCGCAGGATCATCGATGTCGCCGCGAGCGTGTCGAACCGGAATGCACTCAGTACCATGGTCTCGTCAGTCCTCTGCCCATCATCGCCGGCGACCCCCTGATCAGCCGGCCTCGACCCACGGCCCTCCCAGCGAGGCGCCGCCCTCCGACCACACGTCCCATCCATCGACCCCGTGACCCACGATGCCGTGCTCGAATCGGCATAAGGACGAGGTCCATGCCGGATCGGTTCCCGTTGGCCGGACGACGCATCGGTTGGACATGCCGCGACCCCGATCCGATCGGATCGGGGTCGCGGTGGGCTGGAGGTGTCGTGAGCGCCGGAGAGGACCCGACCGTTCGCTACCGCACCATCCCGCCGAGGATGAGATCGTGGGCCATGTGGGCCTTGTCGGCGCCCCGGAACTCGAATTCGAACGACTCACTGCTCGCCCGGAGTTCCATCTTGCTGCTCCCGAAGAAGCCGCGCCCGGTCAGGAGCCCGCTCTCGTCCTCGGTGGCGATCGACGTGATGCGGCTGAACGGGATCGAGACCATCGACTTCGTCTTCCGGGCGAACGCCTTGTCGTAGACGATGATGCGCAGCGAGGTCACCCCCAGGAAGCCGGTCCCGCCGCCCTTCATGTCGAAGACGCCGAGGACGCGCTCGCCCGGCAGCATCGCCGCCTCGATCTTCTGGAACTGTTCGCGCTTGTCGAAGTACGGGCCGTCTGCCATCGTCGTGTACTCCCCAGAGATGATCGTATCGTCGGGCCGTTCACGGTCATTCCCGCTCCGCACCGGAGATCAGACAGGCCATCAGGCGCCCGCGACCTCGTTCCCGTGGCCGATGCGGTACCGTTCGGTCGCCGCGCCATCGCGCACCCATGGAAGGTCCCCGACCGGATGCCAGCCCAGCCCATCGTCTTCTCGACCGACCCGGAGTACTTCGGTGCCGCCCAGCGTGAGTTGTCAGTGGCTCTCCCCGGCGCCACCATCGAGCGGCTGGGGCCCGACCTCGGCCGCCTGACCGGTGGGCCGGAGGGTTTACCTGGCATCGGTGGGCTGGTCGACCTGTTTCGCGAGCAGCCGGTCGTCTTCGTCCGCCACCTGATGGCGGAAGTGGCGATGCTGCGCCTCAACGACGTCCGGCGGGACAAGCAGGCGGTTGGCAAGGCGGTGGTGGGTCTGGTCGCCGCCGGGACGACGATCAACCTCCAGATCTGGGCCACCGGCGAGTCGAGTCTGGCCTACGGCAACGAGGAGCTCTGGCATCACCTGTCGGACGAGTTCGGTCGCCGCGGCGTCACCGTCAGCCGGTCCGGAGCGGCGACGACCCTTGGGCTGGCGATCACGCCGGTCGGGATCGTCGTCGGGTTGAACGCGACGCTGCCGGGGTACGCCGACTGGCCGGGCGGCCGGATCCGGCTGCGGCGCGACGACGGGCAGGTCTCCCGGGCCGAGTTCAAGCTGGAGGAACTATTGGCGCTCGAGGTGGTCGCCCTGCCGGCGACGGGGGTGGCGGTCGACCTCGGCGCGGCCCCGGGCGGCTGGACGCGGGTGCTGCGCCGGGCCGGGCTGCGGGTGATCGCCGTCGACCCCGGTGCCCTCGACGAGCGGCTGGCCGGCGACCCGGAGATCACGCACGTCCCCCAGACGGCCCGGCCGTTCCTCGTCCGAAACGTGACGCCGCTCGACCTCGTCGTCAATGACATGCGGATGGTCCCGGCGATGTCGGTCGAACTGATGCTGGCCGCTAGCCGCCACCTCGTCCCCGGTGGTCTCGGAGTCATGTCGCTGAAGCTAACTCCCCTCCACGCC
>CADCWK010000207.1 GCA_902806375.1 uncultured Thermomicrobiales bacterium | reverse complement strand
TTCGGAATCACGATCTGCCATGAGGGATGGCGCTACCCGGAGAGCGTCCGCTGGGCAGCCACCCAGGGCGCCCGCGTCGTCTTCCACCCGCAACTCACGGGCAGCGATGTGACCGGCCCGACCCTCGACCGCTGGGGTGCTGCCGAATCGCCCTACTACGAGAAGGCGATGATGCTGCGGGCCCTGGAGAACTCGATCTACTTCGCCAGCGTGAACTGCGCGATGCGGTTCCAGGAGTCAGCGACCAGCCTGATCGGCCCGGATGGTGATTGCCTCGTCCACGTGCCGTACGGTGAGGAGCAGTTGCTGGTCTACGACATCGACCCCTCACTCGCGACCGGGCTCTACGCCCACCGGTTCAACGCCGCCTCCTATACCGACGAGTGAAGCGCCCCCCGCACCTCCGGCTCCAGTTCCCCGGCGCCACCACCGCGTCTGAGCCGTCGTCCCGCGACGCACCGGACTGCTCTACCATGTATCCCTGAGCGAGGCAGTCGTGAGTCGCCGGGACCACTGGCGAGGCGGGAGCGTGGCGTGACGCGGCATCAGGATCTGGAGAACCTTCCCAGGGTCGATCGGGACCATCTGATCGGCCTGGTCCGCACGCTGAGCGAGTTGCCGGGCCCGACCGGGCAGGAGGAGACGGTCCAGGCCTGGCTGGCGGCGCACTGGCGGACCTTCGCCGCCCACGTCGAGGTGAGCGCCGTCAACAACGTCCTGGCGAAGGTCGGCGGCCAGGGCCGGCGGCTGGTCGTGATGGGCCACGCCGACGAGATCTGCCTGATGGTCAAGAGCGTCAGCGAGTCCGGCCATCTCCACGTCTGGCCGTTCTACCGGGACACCCTCGGCCGGCCGCCCCGCTGGTTCAACCCGGCCAGCCAGCCCTGTCTCGTGCTGACCGACCACGGCACCATCCCCGGCTTCATCGCGGCCGCCAGCGGCCATGTCGTCGGGGGACAGCTCAGCAACGCGGGCGGGCTGGAGTGGAACGACCTCTTCATCGAGATCGGAGCCAGTAGTGCCGACGAGGTCCGGGCATTGGGCATCCACGCCGGTTGCCGCATCGTCTGGAACCCGCGCATGGCCCGCCTCGGCGATCACCTGCTGGTCGGCAAGGCCATGGACGACCGGGCGGCCCTCGCCATCGCGACCGTCGTCGGTGAGTCACTGGCGGGCCGCGACGACCTCGCCTACGAGGTCTGGCTGGCGTCGACGGTGCAGGAGGAGAACGGGCTCATCGGCGCGAGCAGCGTCGTCGACAGCCAGCCGTTCGACGTCGCGATCAACCTCGACGTCGGGTTGACCGGCGACATCCCCGGACCGGATCAGCGGGACTTCCCGTCCCGACTCGGCCACGGTCCGATCCTGGTCCACTCCGACAGCTCGGTCCATTACACCCGCACACTGATCCGCGATCTCGCTGCCGCCGGGGACGCCGTCGGCGCACCCGTCCAGCACGCCATCTTCCAGAACTACGGCAGCGATGGCGCGGAACTGATCCGGCGCGGGGTCGAGACGGCCCTCCTGACCTACCCGACCCGGTACACCCATTCCCCGATCGAGACGGTCGACGTCCGCGACCTGGTCGGTATCATCCAGCTGATCGTGGCCTTCGCGACGACGCCGAGGATCCCATTGGTCTAACCCCACCGGACGACTCTAAGCCACAGCGACCGGCACCAACCCTCCCGAGGAATGCCCCGTATGGACCACAGCAGCGTGCTCGTCACCGACCTCGTCGACCTCAGTGCCCTGATCGAGCGACGGGTCGCGGCGACGGAAGACCCCGGGTCGTCGATGCGGGCCGACTGGTTCACGCCGCCGGGACCGAGGGGCGACCTCGACGGGGCCGAGATCGTCGAGACGGCGATCGACATCCTCAGCGATGACCTCTCGTCCTATCCCGACCCACTCCTCGCTCCGGCGATCGAGATCACGGCGGCGCTCCGCTCGGAGCGCTGGGACAAGGCCGACTATCACGCGGCCACGCGACAGCGCATCGCCGAAATCGAACCGATGCTGCACGCCCACGTGCGGGAGCTGGAAGCGGAGCCATTCGCCATCGGCGCTGACGACCTGCCACTCGTCGGTCTGACGGTCGCGGTCAAGGACATCTTCGACGTCCGAGGCGTCCCTACCCTCTGCAACTCGGCCTCCCGGACCGGTGTCGAACCGGCGGCGACGGACGCGATCGCGGTCGAGCGTCTGCGCTCGGCCGGGGCGCTTCTGATCAGCAAGACCGTCACGCAGGAGTTCGCCGCCGGGGTCGTCAGCCACCCGGCCCGCAATCCCTGGGACCCGGAGCGCATCCCGGGCGGGAGCAGCGGCGGGTCTGCGGCGGCCGTCTCGGTCGGCGCCGCGGCCCTGTCGTTCGGCAGCGACACCGGTGGCAGCATCCGGATCCCGTCGTCGGTCTGCGGCGTCGTCGGTCTCAAGCCGACGCTCGGGTCTGTCTCGCGGCAGGGTGTCTTCCCGCTATCGTGGTCGCTGGACACCGTCGGGCCCATCACGCGGACCGTCCGCGATGCCGCGATGATGTTCCTCCTCATGCGGGACCCGGCGCTGGTCGCGCGGTCCGATGACCGGATCGGCTGGATCGCCCTGCTGGCCGGGGCCGACGCCACCCGCCCGTTGACCGGCAGGCGTCTCGGCGTCTCGGCCCCGTTCCTCCTCGAGCGACTGACCGATGACGTCCGGGCCGCGTTCGACGCCGCGATCGCGACGTTCCGGGCGCTCGGTGCCGAGATCGTGGAGGTCGAGTGGCGCGATGCCGATCTCGCCCGGGCCTCGGCGATGGTGATCAACCGGGTCGAGTCGGCCGCGGTCCACGCCGCCGGGGTGGCCACCGACCCGGGCGGCTACGGCGGCGAACTCAAGGACCGGCTGCTCGCTGCGCAACGGATCGCTTCGGGCGACTACATCCGGGCCCTGCAGGCACGCAACCGGGCCCGGGCGAGCATGGCCGCCACCTTCGTCGACCACGGGCTGTCGGCCCTGCTCGCGCCGGCGACGGCCGGCACCGCGGCCCGCGCCGACGACCTCAACGTCCGGTACGAGGATGGGGTGGTTGAGACCGCCAGCAACGCGTACCTGCGCCTCAACCAGCCGTTCAACGCGACCGGCCAGCCCGTCCTGTGCCTGCCCTGCGGCTTCGATCGGCTGGGCCTGCCGATCGGCCTCCAGATCGCGACGGCACCAGGCGACGAACTGACCGCCTGCCGGATCGGCGCGGCGTTCGAGGCGGCGACGGACTGGCATCGCCGCGTACCGACGGTGCTGGGCCAGTCGTCAGCACGAGCGGTCCAGGGTTAGACCCGGGGTTGAGCCACGGCCAGGCACCGGTCCCCCTCCCGGTGGCGTCCGCCGGGGCAGGGACCAGCGACCCGACCAGGCCGCGCCTACCGCATCGCCAGGTTGAGCACCTCTTCGGCTTCGGGCGTCAGGGTCGAGCGGATCACCCGGCCGTGGTAGGGGTTGAGCGCTCCCACGAGGGCATCGGCGTTGGCGTCCTTGATCGCGAGAAACAGGGCCGACTTGTCCGGTTCGAGCTGTCGCTCGACCTCCTCGACGAAGTCGTCATCGACGCCGTTGCCCGTTCGCGAACCGATCGCCGCTCCACCGACCAGCCCGGCGATCAGCCCGAGAGGACCGAACAGGGCACCGACGACGGCGCCCACGGTCATGCCGGTCTCGGTCGAACTGTCCAGCTCGTTCTTCACGTGGAGCCGGCCCTCGGCATCGCGGGCGATCACCGCCGTGTCGCTGAACGACACCTGCCCCGCCCGCTCGATCTCACGCAGGCCACGGAGCGCCAGCATCGCCTCTTCATCGTCGTCGAACAGGATCGCGATCGCGTCAGCCATGTCTCAGTCTCCTCGCGTCGGACAGGGTCGGATCGGCCGCGTGGCCGATGGACGTTCCACGGTCATGGTCACGGACGTGAGGCGGGCACCGACCCGCTCTGCCCGCTCGCCATCGCCTGCTCGTGGGGACAGGGCTGACCGTCGGGCAGGCGACAGTATGGTGGGAGGCCGGGGATCTCCACGCCCGCCTCCAGGAGGAGGGTGGCCACCTCGCAGAGGGGGAAACCGACGACATTGGTGTAGCACCCCGAGAAGCCGGCGATCAGCTTGCGGGTGCCTCGCTGGATGCCATAGCCGCCCGCCTTGTCCATCGGCTCGCCGCTCGCCACGTAGGCCGTGAGCGCCGCGTCGTCGAACTCGCGCATGTGCACGGTCGTCGTCACGACCCGGCTCCGGGTCGATCCGTCTCCCGTGTCGATCAGCGCGACCGCGGTGAGCACCTCGTGATCACGCCCGCGCAGCCGCGTGAGCATCGCGGTCGCTTCGGCCTCACTCGCCGGTTTGCCGAGGATCTCTCCGTCGACGCTGACGACAGTATCGGACCCGAGGACCAGCGAGCGGGCACGGACCGCTTCCCCCTCCATCACCCCCGGCGACGACTCCCAGGCGACGACGCCGGCCTTCTGGCGGGCCAGCGACTCGACGTACGACTCCGGTGTCGCCGGGGCCGTCATGGTCTCGTCGAAGTCGGTGATCCGCACCGTGAACTGGACGCCGAGTTGACTCAGCAGGACCCGCCGGCGCGGCGAACTGGACGCGAGGACGATCGCCGGCTGGTGCTGGGTGACAATGGGGTCAGGCATGACGATCACCGGCTATGGGATGACCGACCGAATTGCAGGAGGATGTGTGCATGTGCCAAGGATAACGGACGCTGAGCTCGCCGCACTGCGTCGTGGTCCGTCCCCTTGCAGCCGGTCGTGTCGGGCGGTCAGCCCTTTACGGAGCCGGCCAGCCCGCCCTGGACGATGAAGCGCTGGGCGAAGAAGTACAGGATGACGACTGGTAGCGAGGCCAGGGTCGCGCCGGCCATGATCGGACCCCAGCGGTAGACATCGCCGGTGATCAGATACTGGAGCGAGATCGAGACGGTCCGGAGGTCCTCACTGCTAATGAAGATCAACGCGAACAGGAGTTCGTTCCAGGCCCCAGTAAAGGTAAAGATGCTGACCGCCGCCAGCCCCGGCACGGAGAGCGGCAGGATGATGTGAAGGAAGGCGCCGATGCGGGTGTCGCCATCGACCATCGCCTGCTCCTCGAGATCCGGCGGGACACTCTTGAAGAAGTTGGTCAGCATCCAGGTCGCGACGGGCAGCGCGAACGTCATGTAGATGATGACCAGCCCATGCAGCGAGTTCCCGAGGTCGACCCGCGCCACGAT
>CADCWK010000206.1 GCA_902806375.1 uncultured Thermomicrobiales bacterium | reverse complement strand
GATGCCGACCTCACCGAGCTCATGGTGCCGACCGGTGTGGCGACGCTCGAGCGGCCCGACGAGGACAGCATGTTCTCGATCACCGGTCCGCAGGACACGCCGCTGACCGACGAGAACTAGTCGTCGACAGGACAAGGCGATCAGGAACGGCCAGCCGGGCAACCGGCTGGCCGTTCCTGTGTCTCTGGCGTGGTCCCAGGCTGGGTGTCGTGAGCTATCGGCATCAACGGGGGCCAATCTTGGTCAACCCGTCGATGAGACCCAGCCGCGGGCGCGGAACACGAGATAGAGGGCGACCCCGGTCAGGACCATCAACGCGAGCGCCAGTGGGTAACCGTAACGCCAGCCGAGCTCCGGCATGTGGTCGAAGTTCATCCCGTAGACCGTGCCGATGAGGGTCGGAGCGAACAGGATGGCGGCCCAGGCCGAGATCTTCTTGACTTCCTCGCTCTGCCGGAACGTCGCCTCCGACAGGGCCCGGATCTCGTCGTTCTGCTGCAGGGACGCCTCGGTCATCGCCCGGATCTCATCGTTCTGGCGCTGGCCGACGATACTGAGATTGACGGTCACGATGTTCTGGAGCAACTCGCGGAAGCTGGCGATCTGCTCCTGGATCCGCATGGCGTGGTCCTGGACATCCCGCAGGTACTGGACGAGTTCCGCGTCCAGGCCATATTTCGATCCGCCATCCATGAGGCCGGCGACCATCCGGCTGACCGGGGCGACCGCGCGCTGGAACTCGATCACTTCCCGGGACAGGTCGTAGGTCCGTTTGGTCACATCCCGGGTGCCGCCGAAGACCTCTGTCTCGATCTCGTCGATATCGTTGCTCAGCCCGGCGACGACCGGGCCGTACTCGTCCACGACCTGGTCCAGGATCCCGTAGAGGATCGCCTGCGGGCCACGCCGAAGCAGGTCGGCCCGTCCCTCGAGATGCTGGTGGACCCGGACGAGGTCCGGTCCCAGCCCGTGCCGGACCGTAATGACGAAGCGCTCGCCGACGAAGACATGGACCTCGTCCAGATCGACCAGTTCCGCGGAGTCCACATACCGGGCGGCCTTCAGGACCACGAAGAGCGTATGGCCGTAGCGCTCTACCTTCGGCCGCTGGTGAGCGCGGACCGCGTCCTGGACCGACAGCTCGTGAAGCCCGAACTCGGTCGCCACGGCGGCGAAGACCGCGGTGTCCGGCTCCACCAGGTCGATCCAGGCGACACCGCGCATCGACTCGCTCGCCTCGAACGTCTCCTGAAGGGAGGCGGGCGCCGCCCGACGCTCACCGTCCACATAGATCGCGCTATCAACGATCATCGATCCCTCCGGGCTATCCTTCACCGGCGGTCTGCCCGGTAGCGGTCCGCGACGACTACGTGATGGCGGAAGTGTGCCATCCCGTTCGGCTGATTTGCCCGGCGGGACGGGCCAGGTAACGCATCCCATGCGGGACCGTCCCAGCTACCATGGAGCGATTCCGCTCCCGCCGTCGGCCAGCGATCGGACCGTCCGCGTGCGCACCGGTCCCCATATGGTTGACCGGAAACCCCGCCGCGACGTACAATTTGGGTTCACGCCCGCATTGTCGGGTGTTTTGGTGAGTTCGGCATGTCGCCGGATTCCCTTCACTTGAGAATGCGCGGGTGGCTCGGCTGTCGCAGCCGGTCGTGTGCCGGACCTGTGCACCGACGCTTCCCACCTCGCCAGGAGCTAATCGTGCCGACGATCAACCAGCTGGTCCGCAAGGGCCGCAAGAAGCCAACGAAGAAGACGAAGGCTCCAGCTCTCGGATTCACCAACAATGCGCTTGGCCGCTACGCCGGTCGCCTCCGCCAGGGGTCGTACTCTCCGCAGAAGCGCGGCGTCTGCACCCAGGTCAAGACGATGACCCCGAAGAAGCCGAATTCCGCGCTGCGAAAGATCGCGCGTGTGAAGCTGAGCAACGGCATCGAGGTCACCGCCTACATCCCGGGCGAGGGTCACAACCTGCAGGAGCACTCGGTCGTCCTGATCCGCGGTGGCCGCGTGAAGGACCTCCCGGGTGTCCGGTATCACATCGTCCGGGGCACGCTCGACGCCCGTGGCGTGGAGAACCGGAAGCAGGGGCGGTCCAAGTACGGGACCAAGCTCGCCAAGGCTGGCGCCGCCGCTCCGGCGAAGCGACGGTAGTTGCCCGCCACCCGGGAGCCGTCGCTCCGGGGTGGCCCTTTCCGGACATCATGGTCGCGACAGTGAGCGTGCGGGCAGGATGAGCGGAACGATGCCTCAGGCATTGGCCGCTCGTTCGTGCGTTCGACGCAGGGTGGACCGGACGTCCGACGGATCGTTATTTGGTTGATCGGCTGTCGGGGCATGAGCCCCTGGCTGGCCGGACTGGGAAAAGAGAGACAGCATGCCTCGTCGAGGAAAGGTCGTCCGCCGGCCAGTAGCCCCGGACCCGCGGTACAACAGCGAACTGGTGTCCCGGTTCACCAACAAGGTCATGCAGCGCGGCAAGAAGGGCGTCGCCGAGAAGATCATGTACGGGGCGATGGACATCATCCAGTCCCGCACGGGTCGGTCGCCGATCGAGGTCTTCGAGCAGGCGCTGTACAACGTCACGCCGGTCCTCGAGGTCAAGCCCCGCCGCGTCGGTGGTGCCACCTACCAGGTCCCGGTCCAGATCGAGGGCTCGCGTCGCCAGTCCCTGGCGATCCGCTGGCTGATCTCTTCGGCCCAGTCCCGGCCGGGCAAGACGATGGCGGACAAGCTCGCCAACGAGCTGCTCGACGCCTTCAACGGCACCGGCGCGACGATCAAGCGCCGGGAAGACACGCACCGCATGGCCGAAGCGAACCGCGCGTTCTCGCATTACCGCTTCTAGTTCTCACCCACCGGCCACGGGGATCGCGGTCCGGCGACGACTCGCCGGACGGCCCGATGCCCGTGGCCGGCTTCCCACGACACCACGCGGCGAGTCCGCAGAAGGAACACGACCATGACCGCGACCGCCACCAAGCCTGACCTGCGCGACCCGCAGACGATCCTGCGGCGGACTCGCAATATCGGCATCATCGCCCACATCGATGCCGGCAAGACCACCACCACCGAGCGCATCCTCCTCTACACCGGCCGCCTCCGAAAGACGGGCGAGGTCCATGAGGGCGCGGCGACGATGGACTGGATGGAGCAGGAGCGCGAGCGAGGGATCACGATCACCTCAGCCGCGACGACCTGTGAGTGGCGCGACCACCGCATCAACATCATCGACACGCCCGGTCACGTCGACTTCACCGTCGAAGTGGAGCGGTCGCTCCGCGTCCTCGACGGCGGCGTCGTGGTCTTCGACGCCGTGGCCGGCGTCGAGCCCCAGTCCGAGACCGTCTGGCGGCAGGCCGACAAGTACCGCGTCCCCCGGTTCTGCTTCGTCAACAAGATGGACCGTACCGGCGCCTCGTTCGAGCGCACGGTCGAGATGATCATCGATCGCCTCAAGGCCAAGCCGGTCCCGGTCCAGCTCCCGATCGGCTCCGAGGCGTCCTTCAAGGGCGTCGTCGATCTGATCGAGAACAAGGCCCACATCTTCACCAATGACCTGGGCACCGACATCGAGGTGACGGACCCGCCGGCCGACATGCTCGAGGCCGTCGCCAAGGCGCGCCAGTACATGGTCGAGGCCGTCGCCGAGAGCGACGAAGACATGATGATGGCCTACCTCGAGGGCGAGGAGCCGACCCCGGACCAGCTCCGCGAGGGACTGCGCAAGGCCGTCCTCCGCAGTGAGCTCGTCCCGGTGCTCTGCGGCTCGGCGCTCAAGAACAAGGGCGTCCAGCTGATGCTCGATGCCATTACCTACTACCTCCCGTCGCCGCTGGACGTGCCGCCGATCGTCGGCCACGACCCGAGGACGGGCGAGGAGTCCACCCGCGAGATCAGCCCGACCGCCCCGTTCGCGGCACTGGCGTTCAAGATCGCGACGGACCCGCACGTCGGCAAGCTGACCTACATCCGGGTCTACTCCGGCACCCTGGCCTCTGGCTCCTACGTCCAGAACTCCTCGAAGGGCGATCGCGAGCGCATCGGGCGCCTGCTCCAGATGCACGCCAACAGCCGCGAGGAGATCCCGACCGTTTCCGCGGGCGACATCGCCGCGGTGATCGGTCTCAAGAACACGACGACGGGCGACACGCTCTGTGACGCCGCCCAGCCCATCCTGCTCGAGTCGATCGAGTTCCCGGAGCCGGTCATCTCGGTCTCCGTCGAGCCGAAGACCCGCGCTGACCAGGACAAGATGACGGCCGCCCTCCTCCGCCTGGCGGAAGAGGATCCGACCTTCCGGATGCACACCGACGAGGACACCGGCCAGATGGTGATCGACGGGATGGGGGAGCTGCACCTCTCCATCATCGTCGACCGGATGATGCGGGAGTTCCGCGTCGAGGCCAACGTTGGACGGCCGCAGGTCGCCTACAAGGAGACCATCACGATCCCGGTCAAGGCCGAGGGTCGCCACGTCCGCCAGTCCGGCGGCAAGGGCCAGTACGGCCACGCGATCGTGCAGTTCGAGCCGCAGGACCGCGGTGTCGGCTACACGTTCGAGGACAAGACCACCGGCGGTACCGTGCCCAAGGAGTACATCCCGGCGATCAATGCCGGTATCCAGGAGGCCATGGCCACCGGCGGACTGACCGGCAACCCGGTTGTCGACATCAAGGCCCAGTTGCTCGACGGGTCGTACCACGACGTGGACTCCTCGGAGATGGCGTTCAAGATCGCCGGTTCGCTGGCGCTCAAGGATGCCCTCCGCCGGGGCAAGACGACCGTGCTCGAGCCGATCATGCGGATCGAGGCGACGACCCCCGACGAGTTCATGGGCGACGTCATCGGTGACCTCAACTCCCGCCGTGGCCAGATCCAGGGCATGGAGGAGCGCGGGGGCGCGCAGGTCGTCCGGGCCAACGTCCCGCTGTCAGCGATGTTCGGCTACGTCACCGACCTCCGGTCGATGACCCAGGGCCGTGCGGTCTCCTCGATGGAGTTCGACCACTATGCGCCGGTCACCGCCAGCATGATGGAAGAGTTCATCCTGAAGGCCCAGCGCTAGGCGTCGCAGCGTCACGAACCCGAGTGACCCACCGGCGGGATCGTCCCGCCGGTGGGTCAACCCGGATCTACAGATTCAGCAGGGCATGACGCCCACCCCGGCCGAGAGCCGGACCCGAGGAGCAGACAGGACCATGGGCAAGCAGAAGTTCGAGCGCAACAAGCCGCATGTGAACATC
>CADCWK010000205.1 GCA_902806375.1 uncultured Thermomicrobiales bacterium | reverse complement strand
AGCCCACCCGGGACCAGGCACCAGCGATCCAGGCTGGGCCGGTCTCCGAGCCAACGGCCGCTGCGCCATCGTCCGATCGACCGACCGTCCGCCAGGGTCGGGCTACCGCGCCACCGCCGGTCCGGCGACCCAGCCAGGTCCAGCCCGCCGGACCCATCGCGGCCTCCGTGACGCCCGACATCGCTCCACCCACCGTGACGGAAGCGCCCGTCCCGGCGCGACCCGAGCCGCCCCGTATCCCGACCGTCCGGGCCTCACGATCCCGCCCGGCGGTCGCCCCCGTGCCGGAGCGGGTCGTGAGCACGCCAGAGCCAGTCGTCGGCGCGCCAGAGCCGGTCGTCGCCGTCCCCGGCCGCGTCGCCCCGGACGACGCGGCATCGATCGCGCCTGAACCGGTGTCTGCCGGCGTCGCCGAAACGACCGAGGGTACGACCGATGTCGACCTTGGGGCGGCTACTGCCATCCCTTCCGCTGCCGAGCCCGATGTCGCTGCCGAGCCCGATGTCGCTGCGGATCTTGGCGAAGCGACCGACCCGACGCCCCCCGCCGAGACGCCTCCCGGCGCGACTGGCGAGTCGGCCGGGGACGCCATACCCGGCGTCCCCGCCGGGTCCAGCGAGGCCTCCCCGCTGGAGCCGGACGACCGCGATCAGCTTCCCGCCACCACGGCCGAGTCCGCGGCGGTCACCATGGAGCCGGCGCCCGGTGACGTCGTCCCACCGGTCCGGCGGCGTGGTCGAACCGGTCGGACGGCGGAGCCGGCAGCCGAAGCGGACGGGACGACCGCACCGGCCGAGAGCGACGCGACGGCAACGCCGACCCCGAAGCCGCCCCGCCGGGCGTCATCCCGCCGGCCCAAGGCTGAGCCAGCCACCGACCCGGACCCCCCCGTAGCGCTGGCGGAACCCGCGACGACGGGCTCCACCCCTGCCATCGGTGCCGTCAGCACGACCGGGGGCTCATCGGACGCGCCAGCGACCCCACCGGCGAAGCCCAGCCGCCGGTCCGGTTCCCGGCGGGACGAGGCTGACGCCGTGGCGGCTGACGCCGGCGATTCGTCGGACGAGGCCGACGGCCCCGATCGTCCCATCGGGATGAGCCCCGAGACCGACCCGGAACCGACGCCACCGAGGGGGCGTGGCCGCGCGCCGCGAACCGAGCCCACCCAGGAGGCGGCCGCTCCGAAGCCGCGTGGCAAGGGCCGTTCGGCGGACAAGGCCCCCTCCGGGAGCGCCGCCCGCGGCCGGGACGTCGAGCCGGCCGCTCCTGGCAACCGCCGCTCCCCGGGTCCGCGATCGGGCGGAGAGGCCGGCAGGGAGCCGTCACCCGACGCCGCCGACGACAACCGGGGCAACACCGCCACACCCGAGCGGGGCAACAGTGCCCAGGCCCGCCCCAGCCGTCAGTCCGGCGGCGGCTATCCCTCGTCAGGACCGCCGGTCCGGCGCCGGCCGACGGCGGCTCCCGCCAGCTCACGCTGCGCGGCCTGCGGCACCCCGCTCCCCAAGGGCAGCACGCGGAAGTACTGCCCCGCCTGTGAACGGGAACTCGCCGTCCGCAGCCAGGAGTCGTGACGCCTGAGCCCGGGCAGGTGTCCGGGCCCGGTCCCGGGCGCGGCCATCCGGCGCCGGTCGCAGCCGGGCACCGGTGCCAGCGATGGACGGGGCCGCCCGTCGGTCCGGGGTGCCCGGCTGGGTGGTCACGTATAGTTGCCCGGCCCGGCGGACCGCACCGGTCCAGTCGGGCGGGCAGGGTTTCGAGCGGGATCGGACCGTCACGGTGACGGCGTGGGGGATGGTGGTGAAGAGGCTGTGGCGACCACTCCTCGGTGTAGCGATCAGCGTGGTCTTCCTCGTGATCGCCTTCCGTGGACAGGATTTCGGGCAGATCCGGGACGCGCTGCGGGCCGTCAACTACTGGTACCTGGTCCCCGCTCTCGCCCTGTACTTCGGCGGGGTCCTGGTCCGCGCGGTCCGCTGGAGCATCCTGCTCCGCCCGGCGGCGACCATCACCCCACGCCAGGCCTTCCCGATCATCGTCATCGGCTACACCGCCAACAACGTGCTCCCACTGCGGACCGGTGAACTCGTCCGCTCGTTCGTCCTCGGGCAGAAGTACGGCGTCCGCAAGAGCGCCGCGCTGGCGACGATCGCCATCGAGCGGCTGTTCGACGGCTTCACGATGCTCGCGTTCATCCTCGTCGCGACCATCTTCGTCTCGTTCACCGCCCAGCTCCAGCACGTCGCGCTGATCGCCTTCGTGGTCTTCGCCCTGATCCTGATCGGCCTGTTCGTGCTGACCCTCGGCGGCTCGTTCCGCGACCGGCTGCTCCAGCTGGTTCTCGGCCCGCTGCCATCCCGCGTCGCCGACCGGGTCGAGACGATGATGGCGTCGTTCCTGTCCGGGCTCGGTGTGCTGCGCAACCGGCGTGACCTCTCCCTGGTCGCCGCGACGTCGCTGGTCGCCTGGTCGCTGGAGGCGGGGATGTACTGGACGATCGCCCTCGGCTTCGGCGGGAACCTCGCCAGCGTGATGAGCTTCGCGGCCGCCCTCATGACCACCGGCGTCGCCAACCTCGCGACGCTGATCCCGTCGTCACCGGGCTACGTCGGCCCGTTCGAGACGGCGACCGTATTGGTCGTCAACGGCGCTCTCGATGTCCCGCGCACCGTCGCGCTGTCCTACGCGATCGTGGTCCACGCCGCCCTCTGGGGCCCGATCACCGTGCTGGGCGCCCTCGAATGGTCCCGCCAGCAACTGTCGCTCGCCCGCGTCCGCCAGGCCGCCGCCGTCCCGGACGACGAGGTCGGCCCGATCGACGGGCGCCGCTCCTCGCCCCTGGCCTGAGCGCGGATCGTCGTCACCGGCGAGGGCGGCGCCGTCCCGCTCCGGGAAGCCGGGAACCATGTGTCCCCGCGCCGCCACTGCCCGGGGGCCGCTCAGCCGCCGGGACCGCGCCCGGCAACTGCCAGACCGAGCGGGGTGGCGCGAGGGTACGCCTGAGCGCAGGCCCACGCGACCGCCGCCGTCAGGACGAGCAGGACGATCGCGACCAGTCCCAGGATCTCTCCGACGGCCAGTGCGACGACCAGTGTCACGCCGCCGGCGACGAGCAGCGCCTGGCTCATCAGGACGAGAGGCCCGGCCCGCCGGGGAGCCATCGCGTCCCACCAGCCACGCCCCTCGAGTTCAGTGGTCACGGCGCGGCTGAAGGGCCCGGACCGGTGCGTGATCCGCGTCAGCCCATGCTCGTCGACGATGCCGGCGGTCGAGACCATCGCCAGGTCATCCCAGGCCGCCCGGTCGATCCCGTCCAGTGCCCGCTCCCGGTCGAGGAGCCGGACGCACCCGGGACCCGCCGGATGGGCCGTGGCGGTGCGGGCCGGTCCCACCACCAGGACGGCCCCCTGCTGGGCGAGCCGATCGATGGCGGCGAGCAGGACGGACTGATCCACGCGGTTGGCCGCCAGCGCGGCCCGGAGGACCGGCGACTCCGGGTGCGTCGCGTCGGGAGCGGGACAGGCGGCGGGCCGGGGTCGACCGCGCCAGATCGCCGCGACCACCCCCATGGCGAGCAGCGCCAGCACGGCGCTGACGACCGGAATGAGGTAGCGGACGATGGTCGTGGCCGTGCGCTCGGCGACGGATGGGCCAGGGGCCACCGGGAACCCCAGGGCCAGCCGGCGCTCCGTCGCGGCGAGATTGAAGTTCACGGTCGCCGCCAGTTCGCGTGACGTGTCGACGACGGTCGTCAGCCCCCGGACGCTGCCGGCCGAGATGCGCTGCGCTTCGATGGCCGGCAGCCGGTCGCGCTTGAGCTGGTCCCCCGGGAACAGGACGACGTGGTCCGGGTCGACGGCCGCATCCCGTTGATCGACGTCGAGGAACAGGACCAGCCCATCGGCCGCGCCCGGCCGCGTCTCGACGGCCCAGGACCGCATCAGCGACTGCGCGTCGGAGCGCGTATCGTCGGCGCGGTCGTCCACCGGCCGGATGTAGACCACGACCGGGATGCCCGCCCGCTCGATCGCGGCCGCCCGCCGGTCCAGCGAGAGCAGGTCGTCGCTGGAGAGCAGACCGGTCTGGTCGTAGATCCGCTGCCCGGGCACCCGGTCGCCGAAGTCGGTCGTGGTGGGCTCGTCAGCTCCCCGCATCAGGGCGCTCAGCGACCCGAGCAGTAACGCGAGCCCGAGCGCCGCCCCGATCAGCGCGGGACGCGACGGACGGGTCAGCCGGCCGCGCGCCGCGACCCTGCTCCGGAGCCGTTCGAGGTGCGGTCGCATCAGATCGCCTCCGATCGCGACATCGACCGCCTAGCCGACGGTCGCGTACTCCCCGACCCACTCGATCAGGCCGTCGGCCAGCGACTCCTGCGTCGCCAGATCCGTGCCGATCAGCGTCGCCATCAGGACACCGGCCGCCTCTCGGGGGGAATCGTAGGTCGCTTCCCGCCGGCCCTCGTAGTGCCCGAGGCGCCCGTTGAACACCAGCTCGGCGATCGCCCAGCCGTAGGCCGTCCGATCCATCAGGAGCAGCCGACTGCCCGACTGCCAGACGAAGGGCATATACCGGGACGGGGATGATGCGGGGTCGTCGACCAGGCCCGGCCCGGGACGACGACCATCCTGCGAGGGGGAATGCACCGGAACTCCTGCGGGGATCACCGCCGGCGACGGCGGAGTCAGGCACGACGAACGAGGAGTCGGACGACGGTTCGGGCCGTGATCGAGCCACCGGTCGGTGGGTCGATTGCCTGGATCAGGGCGACACGGAAAAGACTAACAGGGTCGTGCCACTCGCGGCAAAGCCTCGCGCCACAGTGGTGGATTCCACCGGGATCTCGGCCATTGTCCGGGACCCTGGCGGGTCAGAACGTCTCCTCGACCATGACGGTGGCCTCCTGGACGGTCTGGCCATCGACGGTGACCACGATGCCGTACTCGCCATCCGGCCAGTCCGCCTCGCTGCGCGCGACCGGCGTGGCCGGGTCGACGCGGTCCAGCCGGAAGGCCACCCAGGTATCGGTCGACGCCTCCGTCGCCGTGACGGACGAGGTCAGCGTCTCCAGCGGCTCGCCGTTGTAGGTCCACGTCGCCGCGATCGTCGCCCCGGCGGCGACGCTCGTCAGCGGCAGGGCGGCATAGATCTCGGTGCTGTCGTCAGGGATGCTCTCGAGCGGCTCGGCCGGAGCCTGGGTGGCCGGGTCGACGGCGTTCGACCAGATGATCTGCCCGATCGTCGTGCCGCCGACCGAGACAGCTCCCGGCGTCCCGTCACCGG
>CADCWK010000204.1 GCA_902806375.1 uncultured Thermomicrobiales bacterium | reverse complement strand
GCGGCAGGTCGTCGACTTCAACGGTGGACCGTTCCGGACGGCCTTCGCCAACATCCCGACCAACCGGATCGATGCGATCGGCAACGTCGGGGTGGCGGAGGAGGTCAACGGCGTCCTCGAGCCCTACCAGGCGGCGACGGCGTCGAACTACGCCGAGCGGCCGGAGACGTTCCGGGCGCGGGAGACCTCGTCCGAGATCCAGATCGACTGGGCGTTCCCGTCCACCACCGGCCAGTCCCGGACGTTCGTCCTGACTTATACGGTCGCGGGAGCCATCCGCAGTTACCCGGACAACGTCCCGGCCAACCAGCAGCTCTGGTGGAACGCGATCGCGTCGGACGTCACCGAGGTTGCCCCGGTGGAGAACGCCAGTGCGACGATCATCCTTCCCCAGCCGGTCCCGATCGACCAGGCGCTGGTCGACCAGTACAGCGACGACTCCAACGTCCCGGCCAACCCCGGCCAGGCGCAGGATGTCGCCGACAACAGCCAGTACACCACCGACGGGCAGACCTGGACCTACCGGGCCAGCGACCTCACGAGCGGCGAGGGGCTGTTCGTCCGGCTCCAGTTCCCGCCGATCGTCGACGCGCCGGTTCCCAGTTGGCAGCAGGCCGACGACGCCCAGCGCCGGGCCGACGCCGAGGCGGCCGACCGGGCGGGGACGCTGAATCTGATCTTCCTCGCGGCGGCGGTCCTGCTCGCGATCGGCGGCGGGATCGTGGTCTTCGCGCTCTGGTACACCCGGGGCCGCGACCCGCACGTCGGCCTGGTGGCCGATGTCTACCCGAACCCGCCCGACGACCTCGCGCCCGGCGTCGCCGGGGCCCTGATCGACGAGCAGGCCAACTATCGCGACATCGTCGCGACGCTGGTCGATCTCCATGGCCGCGGCGTCGTCCAGATGGCCCCCACCGAGGACGCCGGGATGGTCGACTACCGGATCACCCTCAAGCAGACGTCGACCGACCTGCACCGGATCGACCAGGGGTTGCTGGCGGTGCTGTTCGGAGAGAACCCGGCGGTCGGCGCACAGGTGATGCTCAGCCAGGTCAAGCCGCGGTTCGACGTGAACATCCCGCGACTCAGCGCGGACATCTACGCCGAGCTCGTCGAGCACAAGTACTTCGACCGATCCCCGGAGGAGACCCGGGCGGGCTGGAACCGCGGCACGCGCAACGTCCTGATCGCGGTCGGCGTGCTCGGTGCCGTGCTGTTCTTCTCGGGTGCGGTGACCGGCCTGATCATCCTCCCGGTGGCGGTCGCGCTCATCCTGGCGTTCGTCGCCCGGCGCCTGGCCAACGCGATGCCGAAGAAGACGATGGCGGGGGCCGAGGCGGCCGCGAAGTGGATGGCCTTCAAGCGCTACCTGGCCTCGCTCGACCGATACGAGAAACTGGACGTCGAGAACGCCTCGGCCATCTTCGACAAGTACCTGGCCTACGCGGTCGCCTTCGGACTGGAGACCCAGTTCATCGACCGCTTCAGCCGCTCCGGGGTGCGCCCGATGGAGATGATGGTCGGCGGCTTCGGGGGTGGAGGTTTCGATGGCGGCGGCTTCGACCCGAACCGCGGCTACGGTCCCCGTCGACGGGGTGGTGGGCCGGTCGTCATCGTGGGCAGCCCCTTCGGGGGAGGGTTCGGCGGTGGCTTCGGCGGTGGTGGCGGTGGCGGTGGCGGTGGCGGACAGTCGTCTGGCGGCGGTGGTGGCGGAGGTGGCGGGATGCCAGACCTCAACGACGCCAGCCGGGGTGCCTTCGGCGGCCTGAATTCCGGCGCCGGTGGGCTCCTGGACATGCTCGGCTCGGCGGCCCGCACGTTCGGTGGCGGCGGCGGTGGTGGCGGCGGGGGCGGCGGCGGTGGCGGCTTCGGCGGCGGTGGCGGCTTCGGTGGTGGCGGCGGCGGCGGTGGCCGCGGCTTCGGCTGATCGGGCCGGGGCCACGCCGGAACACCCGGGGCGCGAGAACTGTCCCGTGGGCCGGGGCAGTAGCGGGACGTCTCGCCACTGCCCCGGCCATAGGTGGATCGGGCTCAGGAATGACCTCCCGAGTTCCGGGCGTTCCTCGGGAAGCTCCGGTAGACCGTGATCGCCGCTGACGCAAGCGGCGAACGGTCGTCAGGTCGTTTCCCGGGTCCAGTCATTCATGGTCGGGCCGCGTCGCCCGACGCCATGGCCAGCGTCCGGCGGGCGAGGCGAACGTTGGCCGCGTCGATCATCTGGCCGTCGATGGTGACGGCGCCGCGTCCGTCGGCGGCGGCCTCGTCCAGCGCCGCCACCACGCGGCCGGCCCAGGCGATCTCCTCCTCCGACGGCGAGAAGGCCGCGTTGCAGTCGGCGATCTGGGACGGGTGGATGCACCACTTGCCGTCGTACCCCATCGACCGGGAGACCGCGCAGGCCCGCCGGAAACCGTCCGTGTCGCCGATCGCCGCGAACGGTCCGTCGATCACCCGCAGCCCGGCGGCGCGGGCGGCAACGAGCAGCTCGCCGAGGATGTGGTGGATGCGGTGTCCGGGGTAGCGCGCGTCCCACTCGTCCGGGACGCCCAGTGACCGCATCGGCATCCCGAGCGCGGCGGCGAGGTCCCCGGGACCGTAGACCAGCGCCTCGATCCGGTCGCTGGCGCGGGCGATCTCGCCGACATCGCGCAGCGCTGACGCCTCCTCGACGATGACCTCCAGGCCGGTCCGGCGGCCCCTCCCGGTCGCGGCCTCGAGCTGGTCGAGTAGACGGTCGACGAAGGCGATGTCGGCGACGTCGCGGACCTGCGGCAGCACGATCAGGTCGATCGCCGCCGACGTTCCCTCGAACAGGTCGATCAGGTCCCGGTAGGCCAGCGCCGAGGCGACCGCGTTGATGCGGACGGCCCGCGGCATCCGACCGAAGTCCAGCCCGTCGAGCGCCCGGACCACGTTCGACCGGGCCGTCGCCTTGTCGGCGAGCGCGACCGAGGCCTCGAGGTCCAGCAGGATCATGTCGGCGGCGGAGGCCAGGCCCTTGGGGATCAGGTCCGGTCGGATCGCCGGGACCGACAGGACGCTGCGGGAGCGGCGGGGCGAGGTTGAGAGGTCGATGCCGGGCTCCTTCCGGGGAATGTCGCGCGTCGATGGGCGGGTAACAGGGCGGCAGCGGGTACGATACCCGACGGGTGGCGCGGGGTTGCCCTGCCCGGTCGTGACGGGATACGTCGGAGTGATGGATGACTGACGGGATTGACGGCGGGCGCCGGCCTAGGATCGCGGCGATCGGCCTGGCGAGCTGGGACCGCCTGCTGGTCGTCCCCAGCTATCCCGCCGCCGGGGAGTACCGGGTCGTGACCGGTGAGTGGTCGCTACCGGGCGGGACGACGACCAACACCGCCGTCGCCCTGGCCCGCATTGGCGCGGCCGTCACGCTGGCCGGTCGGGTCGGGGACGACGACGACGGCCGCCGCCTGATCGCCGCGATGGCGGCCGAGCCGGGCATCGACACCACCGCCTTCACCGTCAAGCCGGGCACGCTGACCGACCGCTGCACCATCGTCGTCTCCGGCGACCCGCCCGACCGGACGATCTTCTGGCATCCCGGGGCGGCGCTGGTCCGGCACGACCGCCTGGACATCACCGGCCTGTTCGCCCATGACGTCGTGCTCCTGGATGTCGCCGACCACACCCTGCGCCGCTGGCTGACCGACCTGCCGGCCCATAGCTCACCGCGGACGCGCCTGCTCGGGACCCTGACCTACCTCGTCGAGAACGGGGCGCCGGTCGCGAGCGATGCCCTGGAGGTCGCCCTGCGCTTTGACACGGTCGTCGGCAATGCCGGGGAGGTGATGGCCCTGACCGGGGCGGGCGACCTCGACGCCGCCACGGCGGTCATCCGGGCGCGGATGGTCGGGTCCAACCTGCGCAGTTGCGCGATCTCGCTCGGTGCGGACGGATGCCGGATCTGCACGCGGGACGAGATCTGGGACGTGCCGGCCTATCCGGTCGAGGTCGTCGATCCGACGGGCGCCGGCGACGCCTTCACGGCCGGGATCGCCTGGGGCGTCGCGCTCCGGTGGCCGTGGCCCCGCACCGGGCTGCTGGCCAACGCCCTCGGCGCGGCGGCGACGACCGCGATGGGCGGCCAGGCTGGCCTGCCGGACCGCGGAGGGCTGGCCGCCCTGACCGGGATGCCGGAGGATGTCCTCGTCGGCGCCTGAGTCCGCGATCCCCCTTGAGGTCACCACGTCCGGGTGTCAGCCGGCCGGTCGTTCCCGCCGGGCGGCCGGGGGCGTCAGGTCGGGTGGGATCGGACCACCGGGAAGACTGGACTGGCGCTGGCGGGTGGTCGCCGTGTCGGCGCTGGCGCTGCCCGTGACTGCCAGGTCCTCGAACATCGCCGTGACCGGGCCGGGCTCGGCATCGCTGAAGTAGCCGGTGCCGATGCTGACCATGCCGGAGGCGAAGGCGTTGTCGGCGGCGATCCCGATCGTCTCGCTGTTCACGCGCAGCTCGAGCACGAAGCCCACGCAGGAGAACGAGAACGCGAACGGGGCGTTGCCCTGGACGAGTTCCTCCGCGAACCCCCGCTGCAGCTCCATCGGGTAGGCGCCAGGCTCGAACCGCGTGATCGCGAAGTAGCCGTCTCCCGGGCTGAGATAGGCCCGGTACCCCCCGTAGCCTTCGACCTCGCGGCAGGTCGCCATCACGTAGCGATCCCGCGTGGTCCCCTCCAGCTGGGCGGTGACCTGGATGGTCGCGTCGACGAGGTCGGGTGAGCGCACGACGGCGATCAGATCCGGCGCGACCTCGGGACCATCGATCTCCAGCCGGTACCGGCCGTCCTCGTAGCGGCCGGTGATGCGCTCGTCGCTGGCGCGGGTCTCGCCGAGGAGGCGCGTGGCCGGGTCGTCGAAGCGGTCACTGAGGCTGATCGGGGCGTCGACCGGGGCGATCCCGTCGCCGGGGCCGGGGAGGGTCGCCCCGGGCGCGACGGGAGCCGGGTTCGCGGTCGGGGCCACCGATGGCGTCAGCGGCGCGACCGTCGGGGGTGCCGTCGGGAGGGGAACCTCCGTCGCCGGGGGCATCGCCGGCGTCTGGGACGGCGGTGTGGTCGCGGAGGGGTCCGGGGAGGCCATCACCGTCCCGGTACTGGCCGGGGTGGGGGATTCGACAGGCACCGTCGGGGCGATCGACGGGTTGACGGTCGCTTGTGTCGGCGCCGCCGACGGACCGGGTTCCGTAGTCACCTGGTCGATCACCGTCTGCGGTCGAGGAGACGGCGACTCCTGGGCCGTCACGAGACCCGGACCCCCGAGGA
>CADCWK010000203.1 GCA_902806375.1 uncultured Thermomicrobiales bacterium | reverse complement strand
GCGCGGAGCGGGTCGGCGGCGAACCGACCCCTTCCCCGGCCCCTCCCGGGCTCCCGGATCGCTCACCCGACCTGCGGTCGTTTCCGTCTCACCGGTCCCGGAGAGGGGAGTTGCTCCCCGGAACCGGCAGGAGTCTGGGCTTTCGACACCGGATAAAGCGGCCCGTCGCCGATGGTCCTCGTGACGGGCGTCGATGACGCTGACCGGACCACCGGCCTGGACGAGGCGAGCCCGCGAGGTGGCGATCGCGAGCCACGACGCGTCGATGCCGACCGACTGGCGACCCAGCCCGCTGGCGGCGATCAGCGTCGTCCCGGAGCCGCAGCAGGGATCGAGGACCGTGTCGCCCGGCGCCGTCGTGGCGGCGATCAGCCGTTCCAGCAGGGCCCGCGGCTTCTGGGTCGGGTAACCGGTCCGTTCGCCGCTGGTCGGGGCGACGGACGGGATCTCCCAGACCGACCCGACCGGCTTGCCGCCCTTGAGGTCGTACTCGCGGCCGTAGGAGCGCATGAACCGGGTGCCGTCGGGGCGGACATGGCGGTACTTGTTCGCCATCGCCGGGCTGACCGCCCCCCGGACCGGGGTGAAGACCGCCGCGGCGCTCTTCGCGTAGAGCAGCAGCGTGTCGTGCTTCCGGGGGAAGCCGCGCCGGGACGTGCCGTTTCCCAGCCCGTAGCTCCAGACGATCTCGTTCCGGAACCCATCGGGACCGAACAGCTCGTCGAGGAGCAGGCGGAGGTGCGCGCTGGTGCGGTGGTCGCAGTGCAGGCACAGCCAGCCGTCGTCGGCGAGGACGTCCCGCAGCCGGGCCAGCAGGCCGGCCATGAAGGTCAGGTAGCCCGCCAGACCGCCGGGCCAGACATCGCGGTAGGCCGGCAGCCGCACGACCTGCTGGCCCGGCCGTCGCTCGCCGATCGGGACGTCGGCGGCGAAGACCGTGCCGGTCGCGAACGGCGGGTCGAGGTAGACCAGCCGGACCGGTCCCCGTCCGGCCAGCAGCGGGTCGCCACCACGCCAGTCGTCGAGGACCGCCGTGGCGTCACCGGAGACGAGGAGGGTCTCCGCGGCACTCGACCCGCCCGGCCACCGCTCGGCGACGGTCAGGGGCGTGCGATCCGCCGGGACGGCCGGGAGAGACGGCGACGGCCGCCCCGGCCAGTCGAGCCGCACCCCGCCGTGATCCCTGCCGGCACCGGAGTTCCGTCTCATCGCCCCCTCGTCCCGTCACCGCCGCGAACCGGTCGGTCGTCCGGAACGCCATGGTACCCGGCGGTGGCGTGAAGGTGGTCGGTGGTGTCACGGTGAGTGTGCCCGGGGCGAGCAGACCCCCCGGCCCTTCCCCGGCTCGGCTCGTCGCTGCGGCTCCTTGCTGCCCGGAGAGGGGAGCGACGTCACCACTCCGGGCGAGTCGTCCAATCGACCACCGCTCTACCCCTCGACCGCCCCGGCCTGGCCGCTCTCGATCACCCAGGTGGCGAGGGTGGAGACCTCGGCCGTCTCCTCGGTGACGTTCGGGACGGTCCGCATCTCGGCCGTCCAGCTGTCCGCCGTGACGGTGTTGAGCGTGTAGCCGTGCAGCCCGTCGACGAACTGGATGTGCGGGTTGAAGAGCAGGGCCAGCTGGAGCTGGTCGACGAGCGGGTTGTCGGCGGTGATGGAGGTGCAGACCAGCTCCGTCGCGACGACCTCCGAGTTGGCGTCCTCGAAGTCCATCAGGAGGTCGTTCACCCAGGCCGAGTGGATGTCGCCGGTCAGCACGACCGTGTTGGAGATGCCCCGGCTGCTGACGTGCTGCAGGAACCGGTTGCGGGCGGCGGGATAGCCGTCCCACTGGTCCATGCTGAAGGTCGGCTCGCCCGGGCTGACGTTGAGCTGGCCCATCATCGTCTGCTGGCCGATCGTCCGCCAGGTCGCCTCGCTGGCGTCGAGCTGGGCGAGGACCCACCGCTCCTGGTCCGGGCCGAGCATCGTCTGGCTCTCGTCGAGGGCCGCCGCGCAGCGGACCTGGGCGCCATCGCCACAGGGCTGGTCGCTGCGGTACTGGCGGCCGTCGAGCATCGCGATGTCCAGCAGGGAGCCGTAGCGCAAGCCACGGTAGAGCTGCATGTCCGGCCCGGTCGGCAGACTGGAGGGGCGGAGCGGCATGTGCTCGTAGTAGGCCTGGTAGGCGGCGGCGCGACGCTCGAGGAAGGTGTCCTCCGGCAGGCTGTCCTCGCTGATGGCGGCGGCGTAGTTGTTCTCGACCTCGTGGTCGTCCCAGGTGACGATCCACGGCGCGGCGGCGTGGGCGGCCTGCAGGTCCGGGTCGGTCTTGTAGAGCGCGTGCCGGTTGCGGTAGTCGACCAGTGACGTCGTCTCGGCGCCGGTGTGCGAGCGGACGGGCTCGTAGGTCGACGGGGTGAAGCCGGCATTGCTCGGGTACTCGTAGAGGTAGTCGCCGAGGTGGAGGACGAAGTCCGGACGGTCGTCGGCGACGCCGCGGTAGCCGCTGAAGAAGCCGTGCTCGTAGTTGGAACAGGAGGCGTGGATGAAGCGGATCCCGTCGACCGTCGCGCCGGCGGCCGGGGCCGTCCGCGTGCGGCCGGTGGGGGAGACCTCGCCCCCGGCCATGAACCGGTAGAAGTACTCGGTCGCCGGGTCGAGACCGGTCACGTCGACGTGGACGCTGTGGCCCAGGGTCGGGGCGGCGACGGCCGAGCCGGACTGGACGATGTCGCCGAAGGCGTCGTCGGATGCGACCTCCCAGAGCACCTCGACCGGGACGGGCGGCATGCCGCCACCGTCGGTCGGCTCCGGCGCCAGCCGCGTCCAGAGGACGACACCATCCGGGAGCGGGTCGCCGGAGGCGACGCCGAGGGTGAACGGGTCGCCGCTGAACCCGGTCCCGCTGGCCGGGGTGGCCGCTGGCGTCCCCTGGCCGAGGACGACGCTGGCCCGGCCGGGCAGGCTGGCGACGACGGCGAGCGAGGCGGCCAGGCCGGTGCCGGCCAGCAGCCGGCGCCGGCTCATCGAGCGGACGAGGGCGTTCTCGAAGCGGGCACGGGTGAGCTCGTGTCGGTTCATGGTCGGTGGCCCTCGGCTGGATCGGAGACGTGCACGGCGGCGCGGATCCGCCCGGTTGGCGTCGCCGCGGATGCCCGGCGGCGAGAACGGCGACCGCTAGAGCTGCTGCGCGCCCGCAGTGCCATTCTCTACGACGAACGACGCGAACGTGCTGGCGGCCGACGTCTCGCTGAGGACGGTGTCGACCATCTGGACGTCGACTCGCCACGCGTCCGGCGTGACCTCGACGCGCTGGTAGCCCCGCCGGTCGCCGTCGAACAGGCGGATGTGCGGGTTGAGCGGGATCATCGGGCCATAGTAGTCCTGGTAGCCACCGCCGTCGCCGTTGGAGCTGATCGACGTCACGACGAACTCTGTCCCGACGGTCAGGCTGTCCTCGTCCTCGAAGCTGGCCTTGAGGTCGTTGACGAAGGTGGAGTGCCAGTCGCCGGTGATGACGACCGGGTTGCTGATCCCGCGGCTCATGATGTGGCTGAGGATCCGGTTGCGGGCGTCGGGGTAGCCGTCCCAGGCGTCGGTCCAGTAGATCTCCGGGTCGCCCTGGTGGAGCAGTTCGCCCATCATGACGCCCTGGGCGATCACGTTCCAGCGGGCGGCGCTGTCGTCCAGCCCCTGGAGCAGCCACCGCTCCTGGCTGGGGCCGGTCATGGTCGTCGCCGGGTCGAAGGCGGCGGGGGTGCGGGGCTGCTCGCCGTAGCCGAAGGGGAACGGCGTCCGGTACTGCCGGGTGTCGAGGACCTGGAACTCGGCCAGGTCGCCCCACGTCACGCGGCGGTAGAGCTGCATGTCTGGGCCGGTCGGCATGCTGGACGGCCGCAGCGGCAGGTGCTCGTAGTAGGCCTGGTAGCCGGCGACGCGCAGGTCGGTGACGGAGACCGGGGCATCGTCGTCGATGACCTCGCCACCGGAGTAGTCGTTGGTCACCTCGTGGTCGTCCCAGGTCACGATCCACGGCGCGGCGGCGTGGGCGGCCTGGAGGTCGGCGTCCGTCTTGTAGGTCGCGTGCCGGTTGCGAAAGTCGGAGAGGACGGCCAGCTTGCCGCCGGTGATGGCCCGGACCGGGTCGTCCAGGTCCGCGCTGGCGTACTCGTAGATGTAGTCGCCGAGGAACACGACGAGGTCCGGGTCGTCGGCGACGATGTGCGGGTAGGACGTGAAGAAGCCATCCTCGTACTTCTGGCAGGACGCGAAGGCGAACCGGAGCCGGTCGACCGCCGTCCCCGGGGCCGGAGCCGTCCGCGTCCGGCCGGTCGGGGAGACCTCGTTGCCAGCCATGAACCGGTAGAAGTAGGTCCGGCCCGGTGCGAGCCCCGTCACGTCGACGTGGACGCTGTGGGCCAGGGTCGGGCTGGCGGTCGCGGTGCCGGACTGGACGATCTGACGGAAGGCGTCGTCGTCGGCCAGCTCCCAGCGGACGCCGACCGGCATGCCCGGCATCCCACCGAGGCCATCGTCGGCCAGCGGGTCGGGTGCGAGCCGCGTCCACAGGACGACGGAATCGGGGAGGGGATCGCCGGAGGCGACGCCCAGGGTGAACGGCGACGAGGCGAAGCCAAGCGTGCCGACCGGGGTCGCTTCCGGGGTGCCCTGGCCGAGGACGCGGGTCGGTCGCCCGGCGAGGCTCGTCGCGACGACCAGGCCGGCCGAGCCCGCGACCACGCTGCGCCGGGTCAACCGCTTCTCGAAGGCCGCCCTCGCGGTCTGTATCGTCGCCACGCTGGAACTCTCCCCGCCATGCGTCCCGCGCCACGCTCGTCCGTGCGGCGAACGGGACACGTCCTCCTCATACCGTCCGACCTCCTGAGGCTACGGCCGGGGCGGGCGGGAAAGGTCAAGGGAAGATGAACCGGCGGACCCGCCATTCATGAAATCTTTGTGGGACGGCGGTCAGACGATTGCTCCACCGCTGACCCTGATCAATACTGGCCGGCGTTCGCGTGTCCGACCTGGCTGAAACTAGACCACCGCTGGGCCAGCCATTCGCCCGCGCCCGCGTGCGGCAGCCACTGACCAGGGGAGAGACGATGCGACTGACGTTCCTGGGGACCGCCGCGTCTGAGGGCTATCCCAATGCGTTCTGCGCCTGCTCGAACTGCGAGACGGCCCGCTCGCGGGGCGGGAGGGACATCCGCCACCGGTCGAGCGCGCTGATCGACGGCCAGTTCCTGATTGACCTCGGCCCGGACCTCCAGAGCGCGTCAGCCGCACTCGGGATCCCGCTGACCGGCATCC
>CADCWK010000202.1 GCA_902806375.1 uncultured Thermomicrobiales bacterium | reverse complement strand
CCGCCTTGGCGATGCGGAAGTGCGTGTCGGCGAAGGCGGCGATCTGCGGCAGGTGGGTGATGACGATCACCTGGTGGTCGCGCTTGAGACCCCAGAGCTTCTCGCCCACGACCTGGCCCGACCGGCCACCCACCCCGACATCCACCTCGTCGAAGACCAGCGTCGGCGTCTCGTCGACGGTCGACAGGATCGACTTCAGGGCCAGCATCAGCCGGGCCGTCTCGCCCCCGGAGGCGACCCGGGCGACCGGCTTGAGCATCTCCCCGGCGTTGGACGCCAACAGGAAGACGACGTGGTCGGCACCGGTCGCGTCCACCGACACCCGGCGCCCCTCGGGACCGAAGGGCACCCCGCCCGCTGATTCCGTCTGCTGGATGGACACCGCGAACCGGGCCCGCCCCATGTTGAGATCGACCATGGCGCCCTCGACGGCCACCCCGAGGCGCTCGCCGGCCTCCGCCCGCCGGGCCGAGAGGTCGGTCGCCAACCGTCCGAGATCGCGCCGCCGCCGCTCGGCGTCCGCTTCCAACGCGTCCAGGTCCACGCCGGGCCCGGTCAGCGATTCCAGCTCGGTCGCGGCCTCCTGACCCGTGGCGATGATCTCGGCGATGGTCGCGCCGTACTTGCGCTTGAGCGACTTGATCAGATCCAGCCGCTCCTCGAGGACCGCGAGCCGGCGGGGGTCGCTGTCGATCCCCTCGCCATAGGAGCGCAGGTCCGTCGCGAGATCCTCCAGCAGGACCACGACCTCGTTGAGGCGGGCATCGAGTTCCCCCGCCGCCGGGTCGATCTGGGCTACATGGGCCATCGCTCCGATCGCCTGGCGCAGACCGACCAGCGCGGCCGGGACCGGGTCGCCACCGCCGAAATCGTCATTGCCACCGCTCACCAGGGTCTGGACGAGTGCGATGTCCTCCATCAGCCGGCTGGCGTTCGCCAGCACCCGTCGCTCCGCGAGCAGATCCTCCTCCTCGCCGTCGATCAGGGCGGCCCGCTCGATCTCTCCGACCTGGAACTCCAGCAGGTCGATCCGCTGTGCCCGGTCGCGAGCGTTGCCGGTCAGGTCGGCGATCTGCCGCTCGGTTGCCCGCAGCTCACCGACCATCCGCGCGACGTCGGCCCGGAGGGTGACCGTTCCCGCGAAGCGGTCCAGCATGTCGAGTTGCTCGGCCGGGCGGAGCAGAGAAAGGTGATCGCTCTGGCCGTGGATGTCGACGAGGAACGCGCCCAGGCGCGCCAGGGCGGACGCCGTCGTCGTCCGCCCGTTGATCCGGGCGACCGTCCGTCCACCGACCGTGATCTCGCGGGAGAGAACCAGTTGATCTTCGGCCGGATCGACGCCGAGATCGTCGAGGGCGGCTGCCATCTCCTCCCGGCCACGCAGGTCGGCGATGTCGAACAGCGCCTCGACCCGGGCCGCCGCGGCCCCGGACCGGACGACGTCGCTCCCCGTCCGCTCCCCGAGGACGGCGCCGAGGGCATCGATCAGGATCGACTTCCCTGCCCCGGTCTCACCGGTCAGCACGTTGAAGCCGGGCTCGAGGCTGATCCGCGTCTCGGCGATGATGGCGAAATTCCGGATGGCGAGTTCAAGCAGCATCGTTCGTCGTCGCCATCCTCTCACCGGGCCGGGTCACGGGACAACCGTCGTCAAGTATCCGGGTTGACGCGGGACCCGCGCCACGGCGGCGGGTGAACACGAAGCGGCCAGGCAAGCGAGGCTGCCTGGCCGCTCCGGATCGTGCCCCGGTCCGTGCTAGTCAGCGGCGGCGGCGCTGTCGAGGGCGCGCGCCATGATCTCCGGCCTGACCGGGATGTGCGTCACGCGGACCCCGGTGGCGTCGCGGATCGCGTTGGTAATGACGGCGGCACCCGGGACGGCCGGCGGCTCACCGATGCCCTTGGCGCCGTACGGGCCGTGCTCGGAGGGGACCTGGACCAGGATGATCTCGATGTTCGGGATCATCTCGGCCTTCGGGATGGCGTAGTCCATCAGGGAAGCCGTCATCAGTTGGCCGGCATCGTCGTAGGCCATGCCCTCGTACAGCGCCCAGCCGATCCCCTGCCCGACGCCGCCATGGATCTGATCCTCGACCAGGGCCGGGTTGATCGCGAGACCGACGTCCTGCGCGGCCACGTAGCGATGGATGGTCGTCTCGCCCGTCAGTTCGTCGACCGAGACCTCGGCCATGTGGACGGCGAAGCCTGGCGCGGCCTGGGTGATGGCCGACGCGCCCCGGCCGAGGACCGGGTCGACGCCACCGTCGCCCGACATGCTGAGCTCAGCGATCTGCTTGAGGGAGATCGAGGACGACGGGACGCCCTTGACCTGGACGTTGCCGTCCGCGATCTCCAGGTCGTCGGCCGACGCCTCCAGCCGCTGGGCGGCGATCTCGAGGATCTGCTTGCGGGCGTCCTCGGCGGCGCGCTGGACGGCGGCCCCGACGGTGTAGGTGATCTTCGATCCGCCAGTGCTGCCGGACCACGGCGCGCTGGACGAGGTCCCGACATTGATGTTGACGTCGTCCGTCTCGATCCCCAGCGCCTCGGCGGCGATCTGGGCCATGCCGGTGTTGGAACCGTTGAGGTCGACCGAGCCGAGCATCATCGTCAGCTTGCCGTCGGCGTCCAGGCGGCAGACGGCCGTCGCCGGCTCGAGGCCGCCCGGCCAGCCGCCGACGCCGATGCCGACGCCGTGGCCGCGCTGGCGGATGGCCTCGCGCTCCTGCCAGATCGGGTGCTCACGGATCGCCTCGAGGGTCTCCTTGAGTCCGATCCGCGGCCAGGCGCCGCCGTTGGGGCGCTCGTCACCCTCGACGGCACAGTTCTGGAGCCGGAAATCCATCGGGTCCTTGCCGAGGGCGCGGGCCAGTTCATCGATCGCGGCCTCGATCGCCAGCGACGCCTGCTGGGCGCCCGGCGCCCGGTAGGCGCCCGACTTCGGCCGGTTGCTGATGATCTCCTGCCCGGTGATCTCCATGTTCGGGAACCGGTAGTAGCCCCCGACCAGGATCGCGGCGATGCCGAGCGGCGAACTGGGCGCGATACCCGCGAGGAAGGTCAGGTCGGCCTGGAGGGCGGTGATGAACCCGTCCGACGTGCCGCCGAGCTTGACCCGGATCTCGCAGGCCGGGGCCGGGTTGGCGGACAGGAAGTCCTCCATCCGGGTCAACTGGAGCAGGACCGGCCGGTTGACCGCGACGGCGGCCAGGGCGACCATCGCCTCGTTGAGGCCGAACTTGCCGCCGAAGCCGCCACCGACCGGCATCTGGTGGACTTCCACCTCGCTGGCCTGCAGGCCGAGGGTCTGGGCGACCTTGTTCTGGACGACGAACATGCCCTGGGTGCTGGTGTAAACGTCGAGCTTGCCGAGCGGGCTGGGAGCGACCAGCGTGACCTGCGGCTCGATGTAGCCCTGGTGGACCTGCTCGGACGTGATGGTCAGCTCGACGACCTGGTCGGCGTCGGCGAACCCCTTCGCGATGTCGCCACGCCGGTAGTCCACCGTGTTCGTCACGTTCGCCGGGAGGACCTTCTCCTCGGCGGCGCCGGCGTCCGAGTTGTGCAACCGCGCCTCGGCCTCGTCCACGTGAGCGGCGGAGAAGCGGGTCTGCGGCCCTCCCTCGCGGAGCGCCTCCTCGATCGACGTCACGGGGTCGAGCGGCTCCGCGTCGATGTCCACCAGGAGCACGGCGTCCTCGGCGATGGCCTCGCTCTCCGCCAGGACGATCGCGAGCGGCTGCCCGTTGTAGATCGCCTCGTCGGACGCGAGCGGGTTCTCCCCCTCGCGGATCGGCAGGTCCGCCGCCAGCAGGACCGCCGCGACTCCCGGTACCGCCAGCGCGGCGGAGGTGTCGATCCCGTTGATCCGGGCGTGCGCGTACGGGCTGCCGACGAGCCGGGCGTAGAGCATCCCCGGCAGGCGCAGGTCGCCGGTGAAGCGCTCCTGGCCGGTCAGCTTCTTCGGGGAGTCGATGCGCTTGAGGCGCTGCCCGACGGAACGCAACTCACGCGGTTCGGTGGCTACCATGCCTGACCCTCTCGATGGTTGTACAGGAGACCTGTGGGGAGGAACGGCGCGGGACGGTGTCTCGTTACACCCGCACCACACTCGCGAAATCATACCACCGGCACTCGCTCGCTCCGCGCCACGCCCTTCCCGATCGAACCGGATCGCGCGACCGGCACGGACGCCAGCCCCTTGTATATAACGATATTGTTCTGTAACATATGGCGTATGGTCATCCGTCGCCGCGGCGGGGGACCATCAGTGAGAGGAGACCCGCGCCAATGGCTCCCGATCAACTCAGTGCGGTGTTCGGTGCCCTCGCCGATCCGACGCGACGGGCATTGCTCAACCGGCTCCGGGCCGGCGATGCCAGCGTGCTGGAACTCGCCGCGCCGTTCCCGGTCTCGCAGCCGGCGATCTCCCGGCACCTCAAGGTGCTGGAACAGGCCGGGTTGATCTCCCGGAAGCGACGGGCGACAACCCGATTCAGCCACCTGGAGGCCGAGCCGCTCCGTGAGGCGACCGCCTGGCTGGCCAGCTATGAGGAGTACTGGGAGGAGAGCCACGATCGGCTCGACGCGTTGCTCGATCGGCTTCGGACCGACCCGGACGACTGACAGACGACGTAGGAGAGGGAGACGAACACCATGTCGAAGACCCGGATCGTCGCTGATCCCGTCCAGCCGACCATCACGATTACCCGCGAGTTCGACGGGCCCGCCGAGCTGCTGCTCCGGGTCCATACCGACCCGGACCTGCTGGTCCAGTGGCTGGGGCCGCGCCGCCTGACGATGACGATCCATGAGTACGATGTCCGGCACGGCGGCGCGTGGCGCTACACGCACCGCGACGTCGACGGGACCGAATACGGCTTCCGTGGCGTGTTCCACGGCACTCCGTCGCTGGACGGCATCGTCCAGACCTTCGAGTTCGAGGGGGCGCCCGGTCACGTCTCGCTGGAGAAGCTGACCTTCGCGGAACGCGATGGTCGGACGCTCCTCACGATGCGGTCCGTCTACCAGGCGATCGACGCCCGCGACGCCATGATCGCGTCCGGGATGGAGGCCGGTGTCAACGACTCGATGGATCGGCTCGCCGAGTTGATCGCGGAGCTACAACCCGCGGCGAGCCGGCTCTGAGGAACGGAGCCACCCGATGGCAACGGTGATGTGCGGCCTGGCGATGTCTCTCGACGGCTTCATCGCCGGTCCTGAAGACGACATCGGTTCACTGTTCGACTAGTACGGCAACGACGATGTCGTGGTGCTCAGCCCGGATCCGCAGCGGACCTTCCACACCTCCGCGGCGAGTGCGAGC
>CADCWK010000201.1 GCA_902806375.1 uncultured Thermomicrobiales bacterium | reverse complement strand
ACGCCGCGGCGAATCGACCGGCGGCCAGACGGTCAGCGCCCGGCCGGGATTGTCGACGATGAGACGGCGGATGTCCGCCGCGGCCACACCGGCGTCCAGCAGCATGAAGACGAACGTGTCCTGGAGATACGTCAACCCCGGCGAACCACCATAGGCGGGTCGCAGCGATCGGCGGGCGATGTCGTGGGAGAGCAGGAGCTGGTCGCCGAACCCCTCGGCGATCAACCCGGCGATGACCGCCGCCTTGGGCTCGTCCGGTCCGTACCGCGGCTTGCCGAGCTGATCGAATCCGATGGTCGCTCCCGTCGCGAGGACGGACCGGAGGTACCCACCGTCAGCGAATCGGCGGTCGAGATGACTGACGGTGATCCGTTCGGCGGCCACCCCGAGGCTGACCAGCAGGGCGATCTGCTCGAGCGCCATCGTCCCCGCCTCGGCGTGGGTGGTGATCGGCACGCCGGTCGCGAGGTGGGCCAGTGCGACCGCCGTGAACGCGGTCCGCTCTCGTTCCGTGATCCGTCCCTCGCCGCTGCCGGCCTTGAGCTGCCCCGGTCGCACCGCCCCTCCCGGGTCGCCGTGACGCAGCTCGGCGACCAGGTCGGCGGCGAGTTCCTCCGGCGTCCTGCTACCGACGATCGCTCCGCTATGCAGCTCACGGTGGAACCCCGCGGTCGCGACGACACGGATGCCACTCTGACGCGAGACCCAGGCCAGTCCGGCCAGGTCGCGACCGTTGTCCGGGGTCGTGCAATCGACGACTGTACCGCCGCCGACGAAGCCGAACGATTCGGCGTCCGCCAGCGCTGCCTCCCACTCGTCGGTGCGGTAGTCCGGCTCCGAGCCGACCGTCGCGGGCGGCGCCGACAGCAGGTGCTCGTGCGGGAGCGTGATGCCCAGCCCGTCAGGATCGATCGGACCCAGCACCGTCATGACGTGCGGCTGCACTGTCAGATCGATGTCGACGCGCTCGTCGTCGACGAAGGTCACGTCCTCGTCGGCGAGCCCGAACACGTTCCGGTCGCTGTCCATGGCGGTCGTCGCTCCTCATCCTGGGTCCATTCGAGACGGCCGGAGCCGACGCGGTAACGTATCGTTAGTATGCCCATGTGACCGGGATCATTCGCCTCGGACCGACCACCATTTGACCTCCCGGCACATCCGTCCCTCCTGAGGATATCCGTTGACCGACGTAGACCCTGCTATCCCACCGGCCAACGGGCACGGCGACCGACCGGGAGACGACAAGCGCCATCCGTTCCGGCGGGCGGACGCCGTGCGCCCCGAGGTCACCGGCGTCACGGTCCCCATCCCGCGACCACCGACCCTGTCGCCGGCGAGTCCGTCCCGGGCCGAGACCGGTCGCTTCCGGGTCGACCCGTCCCTCCGACCGCCGGAGGACGACAGGATGAGCACGTCCGGCGGCCCCGGTCAGCAACGGCCGGGGATCCCGACTCCCCCGTCCGCCAGATATGACCCGTCGGAGCCGTGGCGGCAGCGACCTCCCCGCGGGGTCACCCCGGGATCCTCCCCGGAGCAGCCGATCGGGACGTCCCGGGGTTCGCCCCGGCGACGACCACGAGTCGTCGCACCACCGCCTCTGGCCAGCGACGTCGAGCGACTCGGCTGGGCTCCGCCCATCGACCGGCCGGGACCGCGTGACCGGCGCCGCGGCCGATCATCGCGCCTGTCCCGCCTCGTCCGGCTCCTGTTCGTCATGGCGCTGGTGTCGTCGGCGATCTTCGCCGCGACGAACCAGGATCTGGTCCGTGCCCTGTACGGGACCCCGCAGTGGCAGCAGACCGAGCGGGAGGGACGCAATCTCGTCCATGCGGCGGTCTCGCTCGTGGCCGAGGAGCCCGCCTTCGACGCCGCTCCCGGACTCCCGGCCTACCCGGTCTGCGCGGCGACCAGCGCAGAGGACGACGACCGGATCGCCCGTGGCATGGATCTGATGCGCGGAACGGCCGAGGGGGAGCGCCTCTTCGAGCAACTCGTCGACAACGAGATCTGCGTCGGGACCGAGGACATCGGCTACAACAGTGGCTATGCCTATGGACGCCAGTCACCGGTCGACGGGAGCTGGTCGGACTCGTACATCGTCGTCGCCAGCGATCTCCTGGACTCCAGCGAGACGGACGTCGTCGCAGCCCTGCTCATCCACGAGGCGACCCACATCGACCGCTACATCAACGGACTCGCCTGCAACTTCGCGGACACCTGCACCACGCTGCCGAACGGTGTCGACCTCGAAGAGGAGATCGCCGCCCACGCCGCCGAGGCCGAGTGGTGGATCGCGGCCTACGGTGGGGACGGGAAACGCTTCGCGACCGGCTATGACTCGGGCGTCAACCGGCTGGCTCGCGCCTACGGTGAGGGAGCCGAGGTCTTCGACGCCTTCGTCCTGCGCATCCGGAGCGACGCCCGCGAGGGATCGGCCCTGGCGGGCGAGCCGTCGGCGTCCTCCGGGACGCCATGGGAAATCGCGAACGCCTGACGGGTGCGCTCTCGGGTCGATCCGTATCAATGCGCAGTGCCGCGCAGAACTCGCCGGTTTGCCCAGAGTGGCCCCCCGAATACGTCCAACAATCGCGGAACCGGCCCATCGCGGTGCCTCTCTCGCAGCGAATGGCCGGGGTATATCCAAATCGCGCCGCGATTGGTACGATGCCGCCGCGCTCTCTTCCTGCTTACCCGACCAACCCGCCCGCGGCCCGAAACCGCTTCGACACCCGTTACGGAGGTCCCCGCGTGCCCCGAGCAAAGATCGCCGACACCCGAGAGTTCTACACCACCCGAACGGCGGCGGAACGGCTCAACGTCTCTCCCTATCTGATCAAGTCCCGCATCCAGGCCGGCATCTTCCCGACGGCGACGCGGGTGACGGAAGGCGGCGTCATCCTCGTCGATGAGGCCTGGATCGAAGCCGCGGAACGGGCCCTGTCGCAGTCGTCGATCCCGCGTGGGCGGCGGAAGCGGACGATCGGTCCAGTGGTCCCGACGCCGGCGTCGATCCTGGGGCACGAGGTCGGTGCCGAGCGGGTCCTGCCGGACTGGTCCACGATCGTCGACTATTTCGAGCACCTCGCCGCCGCCTCGGACCGCGTCACCGTGGAGACGATCTGTACCACTACGGACGGGCTGCCCCTGATCGCCGTGGCGATCTCGGCCGCCGAGAACCTGACCGAACCGGCCCGCGAGCAGAATCGGGAGCTGCTCGGAAGGCTTTGGGACCCGTCGTCCCAGACGCAGGTCGGGATCGCCGAAGCCATCCGGCTGGCTCGCCCAGTCGGTATCATCCTCGCCACCCAGCACTCCAACGAGATCGGCGCCTGCCTCATGACGTTGGAGCTGGCCTACCAGCTGGCGATGGCGTCCGACTCTGATACCGTCGAACTCCTCGCCCGGACCATCACCGTCCTGATCCCGAGCCAGAATCCGGACGGTGTCCAACTGGTCACCGACTGGTACCGGCGCTGGCTCGGGACGGAGTACGAGGGCTCGGACATGCCCTGGCTCTACCACCGCTACGTGGGACACGACAACAACCGCGACTGGTTCATGCTCACCCAGAAGGAGAACCAGCTCTACGCCGCGTTCCACAACCGCGAACACCCCCAGCTCGTCTTCGATATGCACCAGATGAACCGGGACGGGGCCCGATTCATGGTCCCGCCCTTCATCGATCCGCTGGACCAGAACCAGGACCCGGTCATCCAGCAGCAGTTCGCGGCCGTCGGAAGCGCGATCGCGGCCCGGCTGACGGCGGCCGGGAAGGCGGGCGTGGTCACCCACGCGATGTTCGACAACTACTCCCCGTCCCTCGCCTACGGTAACTACCACGGCAGCGTCGACCTCCTCAGCGAGGCCGCGAGCTGCCGCTACGCGACGCCCGTCGATGTCCGCGAGGCCGACCTCAAGGAAGAGACCCGGTCGACGCCGACGGTCCGGTCCTGGAACAATCCGCTCCCCTGGACCGGTGGCCGATGGACCCTCCGTGACATCGTCGACTACGACCTCATCGCGGCCCGGGCGGCGCTCGACCACCTCGCCCGGAACCGGACGCAGTGGCTCACCGATTATGTCGACATCAATCGACGATCGAGCACACGGTCGGAAGCGCCGTACGCCTTCGTGATCGGCGCGGACGACGACCAGCACGACCCCGGCACGACCCGGGAGCTGCTCGATGTCCTGGCCCGGGGGATCGTCGACATCGACGTCGCTCACGAACCGGTCACCCTCGACGGCGTGGAGTACGCGGCGGGAACTCGGGTCGTCCGGCTCGACCAGCCGGCGAGTCCCTTCGCCAAGACGCTGCTCGAGGTCCAGACGTATCCCGACCTGCGCCAGTGGCCGGATGGGCCACCGCAGGCACCCTACGATATCGCCGGCCACACCCTGCCGCTCCAGATGGGTGTCCGCGCCAGTCCGGTCCGGACGCCGGTCACCGAGGCCGCACGCGCCTCACTCGGCCCGCTCACTGTGGCGACCGGCACGGGGGGTTCGGTCCAGGGCGATGGTCGCCACGGGTACCGCTTCGATCCCGACATGAACGCGTCGATCCGGGCGATGGTCCAACTCCTGGCCGACGGCCGCACCGTCCACCGGGCGACCGGGTTCGACGAGGTGCACGGGCTCCGGCCCGGCAGTGTGGTCGTCCTACCCTCGGACGGTCTCGATGCCGTGATCGCGAGGATCTCCGCGGACACCGGCGTCCCGGTGCATGGGCTGGGCGAGCCGGTCGATGTCCCCGTCGTCGGTCAGCGGCAGCCGCGACTGGGGCTGTACCAGAGCTGGAAACCGGCGATCGACGAGGGCTGGTCGCGCTGGATCCTGGAGCAGTTCGAGATCCCGGCGACGACGCTCCACGACGCCGACATCCGGCGGGGCAAGCTGATCGATCGCTACGACGTCATCCTGCTGCCACACCAGGGCGCATCGGACCTGATCGACGGCAACAGCGCGAAGAACAAGTACGGCGAGCCCTACCCGCCGGAGTATGTCGGCGGCCTCGGTGGCGTCGGGATGGACGAACTCCAGCAGTTCGTCGAGGCGGGCGGTACGCTCATCGCACTGGACGGGAGCACGGCTGCCGTCATCGACCGCTTCGCGCTGCCGGTACGGAACGTCCTCAGCGGCCTGCCGGAGAAGGAGTTCTACTGCCCCGGCTCCCTGCTCCGCGTCGTCGTCGACACGACGCACCCGCTCGGCTGGGGCCTCAGGCGGGACACCACCGTACTGTTCTACAACAGTCCCGCCTTCGACCTGCTCTCGGGTGGCGAGCCCGTCGTCTCCGTCGCCCGCTACCCGACCGGCGGCTCGCCCAACGTCAGAGG
>CADCWK010000200.1 GCA_902806375.1 uncultured Thermomicrobiales bacterium | reverse complement strand
TGCCGACCTCGCCGACCGGCGGGCCGACCGGGTCCGGCTGGACCGGGAGCGAGCGACGGTCGGCTTCGACGCCGACGCGCTCGCGTCTGCCCGCGAGATGGCAAGGGCCGCGCTGGACGCCATGATCGCGGCCAACAACGCGCGCAACGCGGTCACCAACCAGCTCAGCGACGCGACGGCGGCGCTCAAGGCGATCGAGGCCGAACAGGAGCGGCTGGCCAAGCTGGAGGCGGCCGCCCGGCAGGCCGAGCGGGACGCCGACCAGTTGAAGCAGATGTACGACGGGTTCACGGAATTCGAGCGCTGGGTTGCCCAGCAGATGAACCCCCACCTCGCCGAGCGGGCCGGCGAGATCCTGAACGAGGTCACCGGCGGCACCTACGACCGGGTCCGGTTCGACGAGAACTACGGTCTCCACCTCTACGACGGGGACGAGGACTTCCCGGTCAGCCAGTTCTCCGGCGGCGAGCGCGACGTCGCCTCGCTCGCCGCCCGGCTGGCGCTGTCCCGGCTGATCGGCGCCCAGGCCGCCCACCCGCCCGCCTTCGTCGTGCTGGACGAGGTCTTCGGCTCGCTGGACCAGGAGCGCCGCGGCAAGCTCCTCGGGATGCTGGACGTGCTGACCAACGACGACACCGAGGGCTTCCGGCAATTGTTCGTGATCAGCCACGTCGACGACATCCGGCAGTCGCAGGCCTTCGATGAGGTCTGGCGGATCCAGGAGGACGGCCAGGGGATCAGCCAGTGGGAGAACCTGCAACTGACCGGCGGGATCGAGGACCTGTAGCCGGCGTCGCGCGACGCCGGGCCGCACCGAGGGGCACCGGCTCTGCGTAAGTGCCTCCGTGGCGACAGGGCCACGGAGGAGGAATCCCATGAGCGGACGCATCCACCGGCGCGACGATGTCAATCCCGAAGAGGGCATCCGGGAGCACGGCGACGTGACGTTCGCCGACCCGACCAACAACAAGTACCCGCTCGAGAACGCCGCCCACGTCCGGTCGGCCTGGAGTTACATCAACCAGGAACGCAACGCGAGCAAGTACAGCGAGGACGACGTCGAGACGATCAAGGGGCGCATCCGCCGGGCGGCGAAGAAGTTCGATGTCGAGATCAGCACTGGCTGAACATGGCTCTCGCCCGGTACGCGTGTCGCCTTTGCTACATCGCCACTCGCCGGGAAGGCATCATTCCTGCCTGTGTCGACGTAAGGTCGTGGCTGGGTTGGGTGTCTGACCGTTCCCGCCGCTTGTGATCCCGGCCGGTTGCTGGAGGATTCGCCCGCCACCTTACAGACCAGAGGGACGTGGTCCTGTCGCATCCGGTTCACCCGGATCGTGGCACGGGTCACCGGTCCTGAAGGGAGGAATCGGGTTGTGAGCCAGATTCTCGTCGTCGACGATGAACCAGCGATCCGCGAATTCGTCCAGTCGTTCCTGGAGGACGAGGGTTACTCTGTCTCCACTGGCCGGGATGGCGCCGAGGCGCTTCGCCGGATCGAGGCCCAGCGCCCGGACCTCGTCCTGATGGATATGATGATGCCGGGGCTCGACGGACGCGAGGTGGTCCGGCGCCTGCACGAGCACCCGGTCCACTCCGCGATCCCGGTGATCCTGATGAGCGCCGCCAGCCAGTGGGACCGGGCAGTCGATGGGCCGATCCAGTTCCTGCGCAAACCGTTCGATCTCGACCGGCTCCAGGAGATGATCCGCGCGACGCTGCGCCAGCGTTCAGACCCTGGGCGCGCTCGGGTGGCACCGGTGACCGATCGGCGTGCCGCTCAGGACCAGTCGACATCGGGCACCAGCTTCATGTCCGATCAGTTCGCGTTCCCCGACCTGGGTTGAGTGCCCGTGTCCCGGCCCGCGCCACGGGCGGCGTCGACGTGACGCGAGTCCTCCTGACCGGGATGTCGGGCACCGGCAAATCGACGGTCGTCCAGGTGCTGATCGACCGGGGGTACCGGGCGATCGATACCGACTACGGCGGGTTCTCGGAATTGGTCAGCGTCGCGGACGAGGAGCTGACCGGGCCTGGACCGGGACAGGACTGGGTCTGGCGGGAAGACCGTATCCAGGACCTGCTGTCATGTGAGACAGCCCCGATTCTGTTCGTCAGCGGGTGCTCGCCCAACCAGGGCCGCTTCTACCCACAGTTCGATCACATCGTCCTCCTGAGCGCTCCGGCCGACGTGCTCGTCCAGCGGTTGACCTCCAGGACGAACAACCCCCACGGCCAGCGGCCCGGAGAGATCGAGCGCGTCCTGTCCCTCCAGCGGGACATCGAACCGCTGCTCCGCGCCGGTGCCGGGCTGGAGATCGATACCCGCGTCCCGGTCGACGAGGTCGTCGCGACGCTGCTGCGACATGTCGGTGAGACCGGCTGACGACGTCTTCACGGTGCCGGGTCGGGACCTCGACGGGTCCAGGAGCAGGTCAACCGTCCAGGTCGACACGCTCGAAGTGCTCGACGACCGGGAAGGGGTCGTAGAACGGGTGCAGTAGTGCCCGCCACTCCTTGTACGCCGGCGACTGGCGGAACCCGACGATGTGGTCCTCCAGCGTCGTCCACTCGACCAGCAGCAGGTAGCGGCCAGGCGCCTCTGTCCGTCGCTGGAGGGTATGCGTCAGGTATCCCGGGGAGGACGCGATCAGCGGCGAGGCCCGGCGGAACGTCGCTTCGAAATCCGCGCACGTCTCTGGGTCAGCGGCACGCAGGTCGAGGATGACGGCCTCGAGGATCATCAGTCGCTCCTCGGTGGTGGGGGTCCGGTCCGGCAGAATGGACGACGGCCCGGAGCATCACCGTGCTCCGGGCCGTCGCGTCGACGGACCTGATCGACGGGCGGACGAAGTACGCGGTTAGCCGTCCGAGCGCTGGGCGAGGCCGAGCGCGTACTCCGGCCACCACTGGCCGGCGTCCGGGCCACCCCGGCAGGCGCCGTCGGACTCCCCGACGCGCTTGACCCACAGATAGGCATCGACCAGCGGGTGGGCCGTCTCCGTCGTCGGCGCCTCACCGAGCGCGCGGTCGGGCGGGTTGCACCACGACTCCGGGTCGTCGCTCTCCCAGGGACCGTTGCCGTTGCGGCTCGTGTCCAGCACGAAGTGGGTCCCGCCGAGCCCGATCGCGTCGGAGATCGCGACGCCGTAGGGGATCAGGTCCTCGGTCAGCTGGAAGTTCGACGTATTGAGGGCGAAACCGGCGGCCCGGTCGATCCCCGCCTCCCCGAGGCGCCGAGCTGCCTCAGCCGGGTCCAGCCAGTCAGAGTGGCCCGCGTCAATGTAGACGTCCGTGCCGGGGTTGGCCTCCAGCGTCTCGGTCGCGAACCGAAGCAACTCGAATCGCTCGGTCGTCTGCCGCTCGTCCAGGCAGTCGGTCAGGGTCAGACCGTCGGGCTCGAGGATGACGACCGCCGGGCGCTCCCCGATCCCGGCCGCGAAGTCGCTGATCCAGGCCCGGTAGCTCTCCGGGTCGTTCTGCCCGCCGGCCGAGTACTGGCCGCAGTCACGGTAGGGGATGTCGTAGGCGACGAGGATCGGCAGGGCGCCGGCGGTAGTGATCTCGGTGACGCGGGCATCGACGCCGGCCCGGATGTCGGGAATCCAGCCGCCGAACCAGTCGGCGACCGGCTGCTCGGCGATCTTCTCCAGCTGGACCGCGTCCTCAGGCTGGCTGGTCGCCCACTCATCGATCTGCACGCGGGCGTTGGAGTTCGGGTCGATGAACCATGCCACATCGCCAGCGGTCAGGTTCGTGCCGGCAATGGCGGTCGGTGTCCCCGCCAATGGGGTGCCCGCCGGTGTACCCGACGCCGGTGTGCCGGCCGATGGGGTCGACTGGGCGGCGGTAGCGGCCGGGACCGCCAGCAGCAGGACAGCGACCATGACGGTCAGCCACCGGAGAGGCGACGTTGGTCGGTCGGGCCGGGTCTGATGCGATGGCACCGTATCTCTCCTCGGTACATGGGACGACTTCGTCCACGCCGGTAGCAACTGCCGCACGAGGCTCGCCACCGGCAATCGTCCGGAGTCGTCTACGGTGACGATTGGCACAGGTTCACCGGCAGTCGCAGAGATCCGACACCCTTGGCTACCCTCGACCCGGAGCGGGCACCGCAGGTGCCCAACTCATTGGCGATGTGCGGGGGTCAGGCTGGGCCGTGAGCGCCTCGCGTTCCGGATCCCGTTCTTCGGCAGCGGCACACAGACCCGCGCGGAATCTGCACTGGTGGCGCCAGCAGCGATCGCACCGGACGCGATGGACCCTGGATCGGCGTCGCTACTTGACCATGAGCCTAGCCCGGCGTTGGGATATCAGGCGTTCGGCACGATCGGGCCGGTGCTTCGAACCGGGACCGAGATGCAGGGACCCGGTGCTATGGCGCGACCTCGTGCGTGATCGCACCGCCCCGGCGAAGCTGGCAGCCGGATCGCAGCGACTGCGGGGCATGACGTCGCGGCCAGAGTGAGGACGGGCCACGATGGTACCCATCGAGACGACGCATGCGGACATGACCGAGGAGCTGGCGGAGCGGCAGGGCCGCGTCATCTGGATGGCCGATACCATCGGGGACCACCCCGACCTCGCCCTCGCCGGGCACCGCGCCTGCCGGCACCAGGCCGACGACCTGCGCACTACGACTTCACCGTCGCCACCGACGTTGGCGACCTGCCCACCGCCTTCATGGCCAGGCGACGTGCCGACCGGGCCCTTCACGGTCATGACGACATGCCGTGAAAACCCCGAACGCCCCTGACCCGGGAGGGGTCAGGGGCGTCGTCCTGGGTGTGGCTGCGGGGCGCTGGGGCGAGGTGGGGGGCGCCTAGCCCTGGCGGGCCTTGAAGCGCGGGTTGGCCTTGGAGATGACAAGGGTCTTGCCGTGGCGCCGGATGACCTGCAGGTCGCGGCTTCGCGTCTTGGCGGTGCGCAGGGATGCGAGGACTCTCATTTGCTCTCCTTCGTGGTCAGAGAACCGGGCTCACCCGATCACTCAACGCACCCAGTATAGCGCAGATTATACATTATGTCAAATCGCGTACCTTGCTTGTCTCTGTGCCATGGGAGCTCCATGCGCCCGTGGCAGTCCCGAACCGACCCTGCGAGAGTGGCCGAACGGCATCCCGGCGAGGCATTCACGGACGTGCCGCCCGCATCCGACAGGCAGGAGGACAGCCCCGATGACGTTCCCCAACTTCGCCGGCAAGCACGCCGAGGACGCGTACTTCTCCCCAGCCGACTACATCGCCTGGCGCCGGGCACAAGGCACCCTCCCGGAGTTCCCGGAACTCGGGGGGCTGATCCTGACCTACCAGCGATCGCTCTTCGATGCGGTCGC
>CADCWK010000199.1 GCA_902806375.1 uncultured Thermomicrobiales bacterium | reverse complement strand
TGGTCCACGCGCGGCGCCGGACCAGACCGTGTAGCGACCGGTCATCCGCCCACGAGGGACACGGGGAGTCGGGGTGTCGTCGGGCATGGCAGGTCCGTCCTTCGTGGTTGGTTGCGGCACGGGGGCGAAGCGCAGGGCGGTATCGTCGGGGGCCGTCGGTAATGACGGCTCGCTGGACGGTGGCGACGGCTCGCTGGACGGTGGCGACGGCTCGCCGGACGGTGGCGACGGCTCGCCGGACGGCATCGGTATCACCGGGACTGGGGTCACCGCGTCGACGAGATCCGCCATGACGGTGGTGTCCTCGTTCGGCCCGGACGCGATGCCACTCGCTGGTCGCAGATCAGTCGTGTCCGACCCATCAAAGGGGACGGCTTCCGCGGGCTCGGTGTCGGTCCGCGCAGCGTCTTCGCCGGTCTGATGGGGGGCATGGGAGGCCGCCCTGGAGGCGATCACCTCCCGGTGTTCGAGGGCAGCCCGCTCGCGTTCCTGCTTCTTCCTGGCGGCCTGGCCAGCGCGTGCCTTGGGCATGTCATCCTCCCTATGGTACGGACAGTCGTCATCTCGGGGCTGACTGCCCGTCGTCGCAGCCAGGTCCACCCGCCGACCTTTCCACCTGAGTACCAGGCGGGAGGCCAGAACACGCCCGGGTCGCCGGCGGGGTGCCAGTGTCAGACCGGACGACGCGGCCTCAGGTCTCGCAGCCAGCCTGTGATGGGGTCCGAGCTAGCACGACGGCTGCCAGCGCAGCCCTTGGGGCGACCCGGTCAGCGCAGGATCAGGTCTCCCCGCTCAGCGGCGGGAACCGCCTCGACGACCCCATCGGGCGGCCTGTCCGTGTCGTCGGGGGGATCGTTCCGCTCCGATGCGAGGGCCGGCCCGGGGTACGGTCCGAGGCCAGCGGCGATCCGGGAGCGCAGGAGCAGGGACCGGTTGAGTGGCCTGACGCCGGGAATCCAGCGGAGCGGGAGCAACCAGGACGACAGGGCCTGATTGCGCGCCACCGCCCGCGGGAGCCTTGCCGGGCGATGCCCGCTCAGCGCGGTCGTCTGGGCCGCGCCGATGGCGGCCAGCAGGTCGGTAGCGGTCCGGCCCGGGAAGCCAGTGAGGTTGACTCCGAGATGGTCGGGCGAGAGATGCGCGTCACTGGCACCGAGCGTGGCGATGCCGAGACGCCGGGCGGCCCGCTCCAGCGCCGCCGTCTTCCCCCCGGCGAAGGGGTACCGCGTCTCGATCGCGTCCGGGAGGAGACCCTGCCGGGCCAGCCCCCTGAGTTGGCCGCGCCAGAGCAGCGGCAGCGGATGGACCAGGATCACGACGCTACCCGGCACGCGACGGGCCCAGCGCACGATGTCCGGCAGCCGGGTTCCCGGCGAGGGAATGTCGTCCGGGATCGCCGCCCCGAACAGGACACCGACGTGGACCGCGCGTCCGCGGGCGGTGAGCTCGACGCCGGGAATGACGTCGACCCCGGACCCCGGGTCGTCCTCGCTCAGAGTCCCGCCGCTCCGACGCCATTCGCGCACCGTGTCGAGGTGGTCATGGTCGGTGATCGCGATGACATCCACCCCGCGGGCCGCCGCGGCGCGGCGCCACTCGTCGATCGTCACGAGCCCGTCCGAGCCGGGGGTGTGCAGGTGGAGGTCGGCCCGGCCGGTCCCGGCCGGTGTCTCACCAGGGACGCCGCCCTTCCAGATCGGCGTGAGCATCGTCCACTGCGACAGGCCGTCCCGGATCAGGGGCTCCAGCGCCCTGGCCACCAGCGTCAGGGTGGCTGTCGGGGAGGCAATCGGCTCGATCGGGGGGCCGAACGTCACGCTCATGGTGCGCCGCGGTTCGTAGCGGGCGATACAGGGAACGATGACGCTACCCGTCGCGTGCGCCAGCCGGACCGGCCCCTCGGGCATCTCGATCTCGTCGTCGAACAGCGGGATCCGGAGCGACTTGAAGACAGTCGGCTCGTCGACCAGCAGGACGACGACGCCGTTATTGGCCAGCGTCCGGCGCAGGCGCAGGGCGAGAGTTCGTGGTGAGGTGTCGACGGGCAGGATCGTCGTCCCCGCCCGGGCAAACGTGCGGGAGAACCAGTCCATCACGGCGCCGGACCGGAACGGTCGGAACAGGCGTGCGACCACGACCACGTCGCCGGTGAAGCCCTGCCGGCGCAGCCACGGCAGCGCCATGAAACCGAGCAGTGGGTAAGGGCCGGCGTGGGGCCCGACGATGACGATCCCCCGCTGGTTGAGGTGCGGCAGAAGGTGCTGTTCCTCGTGGAAGGCGAGTCTGCCACGGCGCTGGGACCGGGTCGTCCCGGAACGGAGCAGCATGACGACCGTCCGGAGATGCGTGGCGATCTGCAGGCAACCGATCCACCATGCCGCCCAGCGACCCGGCGGGTTCCCGATGGTCGCATGGTCGATATTCGCCAGGACGGTCGACCGGGTCTTGCCGCACATCCCGACCAGCCCGCCGAAGAGCGTCAGACCATGCCAGAACGGCAGCGGGATCAGCCAGGCGATGAAGGAGGCGAAGCTGATGAGTCCGCTGATGACCTTGTCGGCGACCGGGGTCGGAGGATCCAGCGGTTCGGGCGAGGGGGCGAGAGGACCGGCTTCGCGAGCCGCGGCCCGCCTGGCGCGTGCTGCGGGCAGGGACAGGACCCGTGCGGTGGAGCGGAGCCCGCGGACACGGCCTGTCTCGCGGGGGGCCGGGGCTATGGGATCGCGCTCGACGAGAACCAATGCGGTGTCGATATCGACCGGGACGGATCGTCGCCGAGGACGGACGATGCTCTTCATCCTCACCGTACTCTCCATCGATGGGCCGTGACGCTGCCGGGCGGCATCCCCGGCGGGTCGACGGGCCGCGCATCCGCGTGACTGACCGATCCGGCGTATCGTACCAGTCGCGGGGGGTCGCAATGGTGAAACCGGAAAGCATGGCTCCGCCGGCGATGCGACCGGGTCGGGTGTGTCCGCGGACGCTATAGTGACCGCCGCGACCGACCGCCAAGCTCGCCGAGGTGTCTACCACGTGGTTTCCGCGCCCCGTCATCCGGACTGCCATGCCTGGTCCGCCGTGGACCCGGTCCCGTTCGCCGGCCCGCCCGCCGTGCGGTCAGCCCGGCGGTGAGTGCGGCGCTGGTTCTGCTCGCGCTGACCGCCGGGGGGCTCGTCGCGCTCCAGAGCGGTATCAACAACACCCTCCGGACCGTCCTCCGGGCACCGATCGGTGCGACGCTGGTCTCCTTTTCGGTCGGTGTCGCCGTCCTGCTGGTGATGATCGTCGTCACTCGCGAGGGTGTGCCGCTCGCCGCTGACCTCCGGTCGGTGCCGTGGTGGGGGTACCTCGGCGGTGCCTTCGGCGTCGTCGGGGTCGCGGGCACGATCCTGCTGGTCCCACGGCTCGGCGCCGCCACGACCGTTGCCCTGAGCATCACCGGCCAGATGCTGGTCTCCCTGGTGCTCGATGCCGCCAGCCTGCTCGGTGTGTCGTACCGACCAGTCACCGTCGAACGGGTGATCGGGGCCATCGTGGTCGTGCTGGGTGCGATCCTGATCTCCTGGCAGGGTCGCCGCCGGCAGTTAGCGACCGCCGGGGCGACCGCGCCGGGCGACAGTGTCCCTGGCCCCGGACACGAGCCGTTTGGCACGCGGCTGGCCGCGATCAGCGGCGGGTTGCTGATCGGCGGGGTGCTCCCGACCCAGTCCGCGATCAACGCCCGGCTGCGGGAGGGCCTCGACGCCCCCTTCACCGCGTCCGCGCTCTCGTTCGGGGGAGGCGTCCTGATCCTGCTGCTCTTCGTGGCGGTCGTGGCGTCCGAGCGGCCGAGCCGCGTGGGTCTGCTGGCCGTCCCGCGCTGGGCCCTCCTGGGCGGGGTTTGCGGGGCGGTCTACGTCGCGGCGACGGTCATCCTCGTCCCGGAGTTCGGCGCGGCGATCTCGACGGCGCTGATCGTCTCCGGCCAGAACATCGTCTCGCTGGCGATCGACCATTTCGGCTGGGTTCGGCTACCCCGCCGCCCCGCGACGGTTCGCCGCGTGACTGGCGTGACGATGCTGCTGGTCGGCGTGGTGTTGATCCAGATCGGATAGGTCTGTGCCAGGGCCCCAGCAGACAGCAGGCAATGGTCACGGGTCACGTCCGCACGGGGGCCGGGTCGTCGGGGGATGGATCTTTGCTCACGGGTTGGAATGTGTCAGTGGGTTACCAGGCACGACGGTAGCCGCCGCGCCAACGGGAGCGCTCGCTGGTCCCGCACGACCGAGGAAGCGGCGTTGAACCTCAGAATTACCGGGGCGGATTTAGTCCCCAGTGGCCACCGAATTCCGACCGGATCTCGAGCGGTGCCGGAACGACCGGCGGCGCGGACGCGGCTGGCCATGTCCCCGCACTCCTGGCGGCCGGGCGGTCGACACCGGTTCTGGACGTGCGGCGCCGCGGCCCGGCCTGGCGGTCAGCGCGGGAAGGCGGCCGCGACGCCGCCGTCGACGTTGAGCATGTTCCCGGTCGTCTTGGCTGACCGGTCGCTGACGAGGAAGGCGACGGCCTCGGCGATGTCGTCTGGCAGGATATTGACGCCGAGCGTCGTCCGCGCCCGGTAGTGGGCGTCCAGGTCCTCCGGCGCTAGCCCATAGGCGGCGGCCCGCTCGGCCCGCCAGCTCGACGCCCAGATTCGGCTGCCCTGCAGGACGGCGTCGGGGTTGACGGTGTTGACGCGGATGCCGCTGGCGCCGCCCTCCTCCGCGAGGCAGCGGGCCAGGTGAAGCTCGGCGGCCTTCGCGGCGCTGTAGGCCGCCGCGTTCTTCCCGGCGAACACGGCGTTCTTCGACGCGATGAACACGATCGCCCCGCCGGTCCCCTGCCGCTTCAGCACGCGGAACGCCTCACGGCTGACCAGGAAATACCCCTTCGCCAGCACGTCGTGGTTGCGGTCCCACTCCGCGAGCGTGGTCGCCTCGATCGGCGCCGACGAGGCGAGCCCGGCGTTCGAGATCACGATGTCTACGCCGCCGAATTCCAGTACGGCCGCGCGGAACGCGTCCGCGACGGCCGCCTCGTCGGTGACGTCGGCCGGCACGCCGAGGCCGCTCCGCCCGAAGTGACGGGCCGCGTCCTCGGCGCCGGGGCCGTCGAGGTCCATCGCGACGACGCACGCCCCAGCTGCCGCCAGTCGTTGCCCGGCGGCCCGGCCGATCCCGCCGGCGCCACCGGTGATGAGCGCGACCCGGCCGGCCAGCTCCGGTGGTGGTGGCGCGAGGGAGAGCTTGTACCGCTCCAGCGGCCAATACTCGACGGCGTGACTCTCCGCCTCGCTCAGCGACGCGAATCCGCCCAGGGCGTGG
>CADCWK010000198.1 GCA_902806375.1 uncultured Thermomicrobiales bacterium | reverse complement strand
CCAGACCGGGCCCGTCACCGTCGACCAGCAGGTCATCAAGCGCCGCAAGCAGACCGTCGTGGACAGCTTCCGGGGCGGCAGCGAGCGCAGTGTCCATGGCACCGAGGGTCTGGACGCCATCGACGGCCAGGCGCGCTTCACCGGGCCGAAGGCGCTCACCGTCACGTTGACGGCCGGCGGCGAGCGGCACCTGACAGCGGACCAGGTATTCATCAACGTCGGCGAGCGACCCACGGTGCCGCCGATCGACGGAATCGACAACGTGCCGTACCTGACGTCGACGACCCTGATGGACGTGGACGAGACCCCGCGCCACCTCGTCATGATCGGTGCCGGCTACATCGCCCTCGAGTACGGCCAGCTCTTCCGCCGGCTCGGCTCGGACGTCACCTTCCTCGTCCGTGGGGAGAACCTGCTGGGCCGGGAGGACCAGGACATCTCGGACGCGATGCGGGACATCCTGATCGAGGATGGGATCGACATCCGGTTCGGCACGCAGGCGAAACGCATCTCGCCCGGCGCCGACGGCGGCATCACGCTTGACCTCGAAGGACCGAACGGAGCGACGGATACGCTGGAGGCGTCCCACCTGCTCGTCGCGACCGGACGGACCCCCAACACCGACGATCTCGGTCTCGACGCCGCCGGCGTCACGCTCGGCAAGCACGGGGCGATCGAGGTCAACGGTCGGCTGGAGACCAACGTGCCGGGCATCTGGGCGCTCGGGGACGTCAAGGGCGGACCGGCTTTCACCCACATCAGCTATGACGACTACCGGATCATCGTCGCGAACGTGCTGAAGGGCGGGAACCGTTCGACCGACGACCGGATCGTGCCCTACACCGTGTTCACGGACCCGCAGCTCGGGCGCGTGGGGATGTCCGAGAAGGACGCCCGGGACAAGGGGCACAACGTCAAGGTCGCGACCCTGCCCATGTCGTCCGTCGCCAGGGCGATCGAGATCGACCAGACGCGCGGCATGATGAAGGCGGTCGTCGACGCGGACACGGACCAGATCCTCGGTGCCGCCATTCTCGGTATCGACGGCGGGGAGGTGGCGACGGTGATCCAGGTCGCGATGATGGGCAGGCTGCCGTACACCGCGCTCCGCGACGCCGCCATCTCCCACCCGACGGTCTCCGAGTCGCTGAACAACCTGTTCATGACCCTGGATTAGCGACTCGTCCCGTCGGCGACGCGAGACCCCGCCCCGCGACCGCGGGGCGGGGTCTCGCGCGGTTACTTCTGCAGCGCCCGCTGGTAGAAGGCGACGGTGTCGGCGTACATCTTCTCGCGGCACTTGCGGTCGATGTACATCATGTGGCCCGCCTCATAGTAGGCCCACTCGACGTTGTCCTGGAACTCGGGTGCGATCCCCATGTGCCGGAACGTGTATTCGGCCGCGTAGTGCGGGGTGGCGAAGTCGTAGTACCCCTGCTGGACGAGCACCTTGAGGTGGCGGTACCTGTGCATGGCCGAGCGGAGCCGCTCGCTGGTGTCCGGGTAGCCTTCCGCCGCCGAGCCCCAGTCCCAGTGCTTGTTGACCTCGCCGGACATCATCTCGAACTCGATGTCCGTCTGCCAGCCCAGCTCGTCGCGGATGTAGGCGTTGTAGGTGCTGGTGTAGACCGGGCCGGGGTAGGTCACACTCGGGTCGAACTCCGGCATCTCCGAGACGTGCGACAGGTCGCGGGCGGTGAAGCGGGCGTCGATCCGGCCGATCGTCTGCTTGCGGTCGCGGAGGAGCTCCTTGATGAACCGGTGGATCCAGATCCGCAGGTTGGCGCGCTCGACGTACTCTTCCGACAGGCCGGAGTAGCGCGCCACCTGGGTGATGAGCTGGTCGCGCTCCTTGCCCGCCAGCAGGTCGCCCTTGTGCAGCGCCGGGACGTAGACGGTGTCCACCCACTCCTCGACCTCGGAGATCACCGACTCCAGCGGCCTGTTCTGGAGGTCCTTCGCCAGCTTCTGGTGATACCAGGCGGCGGCGGTGTAGGTAGGGAAGAACGTCGCGTGCGGCAGGTCATTGCCGGGGGTGAAGCGGGCGGTCTGCATGTTGAGGATCGTGCTGATCAGGACGATCCCGTTCAGGGCGATGCCGCGGTCGAACAGCAGCGACGCCAGCCCGGCCGAGCGGAACGTCCCGTAGCTCTCGCCGGCGAGGAAGATCGGCGAGGTCCAGCGACCGTAGCGGCCGAGGTAGAGGCGGATCACCTCGGCGACGGACTCCAGGTCGCCCTCGACGCCCCAGAACTTCTTGTCCAGCTCGGGTGTGGCGCCCTGGCTGAAGCCGGTCCCGACCGGGTCGATGAAGACCATGTCGGTGAACTGGAGCCACGTCTCGGTGTTGTCGACGAGGGTGTGCGGCGGGGCCTTGGTGTCGCCCATGTCGGTCAGGTCGACGCGCTTGGGTGACAGACCGCCGAGGTGCAGCCAGGCGGAGGAGGAGCCGGGACCGCCGTTGTAGGTGAAGGTCAGCGGCCGGGTCGGGTCGTTCTTCTGCCCCTTGGCGATGTAGGCCGTGAAGTAGATGTGGGCCTCGACCTCGCCGTACTCGTCGGTGATCGGCAGGGCGCCGAAGGTGACGTCGTACTCCAGCGTCGTCCGGCCGATCCGGATCGAGTGGGACGTCGTCACGGGGTCGCGCTGTTCGAGCGGACGGCGCTTCTTCGCGTCGTCCTTCGCCTTGTCGTCAGTCGCGTTGGCGGCGGTCTTGTCGGACATGTGGTCTCCCTCGTGCCGTCGCCCGCGACCATCGATGGGGTGCGGGCGGCGGCGGCGGTCGGTCGCTCGCGCCCGCGATGGTACCGTACTTGGCAGCGTCGCTGGAGACCGTCTATCGCGAGGTTCACCCTGTCGTCCAGGTCGGATGGTTGTTCGCCGATCGTGTCAGCGAGACGGCCTCCACCTGAAACGACCGAGGGGCTGGTCAGACCCCTCCCCTGGTCCCTCGCCGGCTCGCTTCGTCGCTGCGGCTCGTCGCCCCTGGAAAAGGCAGCAGGCTGTCCTTTCGATACGGATACCTTCTATGAGCTGTCCTGTGACCAAATCGCGAAGGCATGTACCCACCCCTTGGCCGGCGGTCATCGCCATGTCCGGGTTGCCGTTCGCCGGCAAGTCGACGCTGGCCCGCGCGATCGCGACGGCGCAGAACCGGACGGTGATCGAGATCGACCGGCTGATCGACCCTGCCGCGATCCCGGCTGGTGAACGGGTCCCGGACCGGCTCTGGATCGCGGCCTACCGGCGGGGAGAAGCGTCGCTGCGGGCCGAGCTGGCTTCCGGGCGGCAGGTGGTCTACGACGCGGTCACCTTCCGGTGGGTCCAGCGGGAGAAGCTGCGCCGTCTCGCCCGGGAGTTCGGACAGGACGTGCTGGTCGTGCAGGTCACGACGCCGCTCGCGGCCAACCTCGCCCGGCAGCGGGCCAACGCCGTCAGGCCGACCAGGCCGTCCGTGGACGAGGAGACCTTCGAGATGGTCCGGTCGCGCTTCGAGCCACCGCGGCCGGGCGAGTGGGCGGTCGATTACGACGGCACGGAGCCGGTCGACGCCTGGCTCGACCGAGTCGGAGCGACCCTTCTCGCAACCGGCGGGGCCACCGGCGAGCCCGGGTGACCGGTTGGCCGGCGGGTCGTTCCCGACGCCGGGACGCGATCGGTCAGCTCCGCAAGGGCGACCTCACCGAGACGCTGGCCAACACGCGGGATCAGGACGAGGATGCGCCCGGCGGTGTAGAACGATGAGGGACGGACTGACGCGAGCCGCATGGCAACGATCCGTTCTGTTGACGGTGCGCCAGTCGGGTGGCGCCGTGTTGACAGAACGTCGGGACGGGGAGGAAGGTTCCCCGTGAAGGGAAGCTCGGTGGCCTGGTTCGCGTCGCTCCGGTGAGATCGTCGTTAGCGGACATCTCCCGGCGGCTTGAGAGCGGTTGTCGATTGGACGATCCACTGAGAGATGTGGCGCTGCTCCCCTCTCCGGGCGGTGAGGAGCCGTAGCGACGATCCGGTCGCCCCAGGCTGGGGGAGCGGTCTGCCTCGACTGCGGGCACGTCGCTTGAAATCCGCTGTGGGGCCGGGAGTTGCGACCGGGCAGCCGAGCCGATGACGCACCCTTACTCGTCGAGCGGCTCGTCCTCGTCGTCCTCGAAGTCGTCGCTGAGCAGCTGATCGGTCGCCTGCCGGACGACGGCGCCGTTGAAGCCGCGGCGGGCGAGGAAACCGCTCAGGCGGCGGCGGGCGACGGCCGGTTCCAGCTTGGCGTAGGACTGCGCCTTCCGCTCGCCGGCCTGAAGCGCCGCGGCGAGCTCGTCGATGTCGGCCTCTTCGAGGGTCTCGCCGATCAGCTCACGGTCGATGCCCTTGTGGCGGAGCTCCTGGGCCAGCAGGCGCGTCCCGCGGGGACGGTGCTCGGCGCGGTTCTCCACCCAGCGCCGGGCGAAGTCCCCGTCGTTGAGGTAGCCCCAACCGGTCAAACGTTCGATCGCGGCGTCGACGGCCGGTTCGGCGAAGCCCTTGCGCGCCAGCCGGTCCCGGAGTTCCTTCGTGGCGCGGGGGCGGTACGACAGCAGGTCCATCCCGGCCGCGATCGCCCGGTCGACGGTGTCCAGCGCGATCAGCTCGGCGACACGCGCCTCGGTCAGGACATCCTTCGGGGCCAGCCCGCGTTCCAGCACGCGGTCGGTCGAGATCCCGAAGGCGAACTCGCCGTCCAGGAAGACGCTCGACCGCTTGGGGTCGCGGACCTGGGCGGTGATCTTCGTGATCGTGCCGCCCCGGATCACGGTCGGGGCGGCCTCGTCGGCGTCACTATTCTCGGAGGGGCGGCGTCCCTGCCAGGACGACCGGCCGCGCCCGCCGCCCGGCCGTTGCCCCGACCGTCCGAAGCCACCCCGGCCGCCGCGCTCGTCACTCATGGGTGCAGTCTAGACGGTCGGATCAGCTGCCGACTGCCGCCCGCGCCCGGCGGATCTGGTCGGCGTGCTCGTGGGCGTGAACCCCGTAGATGCGGAGCCAGTCGTCGAGCGTGTAGGGGCCCGTGTCGCTGTGTGTCCCGCTCCGGTGCCAGTCGCTCTCCGTCAGCCGCTCGATCAGCTCGGCCGTGCTGGCGCGGACGGCGCGAAACAGGTGCAGGGAGAGCGTGGGGTCACGGTCGTAGTGGAGCACACGGGCGAACGCATCCTGGTCATAGCCCTGGATGAGCGGGTCGTCCTCGACGAGCACGCGGCGGAGGCGGATCGCCGACGTGGTCTCGCTGTCGGCCAGGTGATGGACGACCTGGCGGGGGCTCCATTCGCCGGGCGCCTCGGTGGCGTCCCATCCCGCTGGGGTGATGCCGGACAACGCCCGGT
>CADCWK010000197.1 GCA_902806375.1 uncultured Thermomicrobiales bacterium | reverse complement strand
TCCCCCATCGCGGTTATGAGGACCTGGTTCCGAAGCTGCGGGCCGTCGGCGCCGATATCGTCAGTGTCCCGGCTCCAGTGTCTTAGCGCCTGCAACCGGGGCCTGCTCCCCGGCGTCCAGCCGAGTCGTCCGACGGGACGCAGGACCCCTGGATCAATCCCCGAACCGCAGCGAGGTCGTCAACCCGGAGTACCCGGCGATGGTGTCCGGGAAGACGTTCGTCGCGTTGGGCAGGTCCGCTTCCGGGTCCGGGTTGCCGGAGCCAAAGTGAGTCAGCCATAGTTGCCGGACGTGGCCATCGCGGGCCAGCTCGGCTGACTCACGGTATGACATGTGCCCCCAGCGGTGAGCCTTCTCCAGCTTGTCGTCGTTGGAGTACGTCGCCTCGCAGACCAGCAGGTCGACCCCGTCGATCAACGGGACCAGGCTCGGGACCGGGCGGGTGTCCGTCACCAGAGCGAAGGACACGCCCCGCCGCTCGGGCCCAAGGACGTCTTCGCCGGTGGCCAACCTTCCCGCCCACTCCACCTGACCATCGTGCTGCAGCGGTCCCCAGAGATCCTGCGGGATGCCCAGTTCCGTCGCCCGGCGAGCATCGAAACGCCGGGCCCGGGGCAGGTCGACCCGGTACGCGAGACTGGGCAGCGTGTGCTCCCCGAACCGGACGCGGCCCCTGAGCCCGGACGGCAGGTCGAACTGCTCATCCTCGCCGAGTTCGACGACTTCGACCGCGTACGGGAGATCGGGCGCGATGACCCTGAGCCCGGCGACGATGCGGCCCGTGTCGGGCGGGCCGAAGATCCGCAGCGGCTCGGTGCGTCCGGCGTTGGCGACGCTGTGGAGGATGCCCGGCAAGCCGGCGACGTGGTCGGCGTGGTGGTGAGTCAGACAGATCGCCGCCAGCCGACGGAACCCCCACTTGAACTGCTTCATCGGGATCTGCGTGCCCTCGCCGCAGTCGAACAGCACCAGCGAGCCGTCAACCCGGACCAGCAGACTGGACAGCCAGCGGTTGGGCAGCGGCTGCATCCCACCATTGCCGAGCAGCAACAGATCGATCACGGATCACCTCGGGCGTGCCTGACAGTCGGGACGTCGCATCAGCGGTGACGGTACCGTCGCGGGCCGCGAGACCCGACCATCCTCATCCCGACTCGCGTGGCAAGGACGCGGCCACCATCGATCTCACCTCCCCCGGACGCGACCCTCCAGCGCCGACTGGATGGTGGGCATGACACCTGCATCCGTCGAACCGAGGATCGATTTGGCCCACCGAGGAGATGACCGGCATGAATGACCGCGAGCGCCTGGCCCACGGCATGGAAGCGACGGAGCAGGGACGGCCAGCCGCCGGAGAGACGCAGGGGATCGGCGAGACCTTCGATGCGCCATCCGTCGCGCGAGCGTTCGATGTCGCGGAGGAGCGGGTCCATAACGCGCTCCGTGGCGAGTTCCAGCTCGGTCCCGATGGCCGCGTCGACAGCAAGCAGGCGCAACAGCTCGCCGAGGTCCTGCTGGGCGACCAGCCCATGGACCAGCAGATGGCGGCCCTGATGCGCCTCGGTAGCTTCACGCCCCGCCCCGACGATGCCTGGGGCTTTGGGGACAAGGCACCGGGCGAGCAGAGCGAGCGGCTGTCCGACCGGACCGGCACGATCGACGGTGAGGCGACCTCCCCCCGCTCGTCGTATGCTGAGGCGACCAATCCGCCGGATAGTCCGGACGATCGATAGCCGGCCGCCCGGGGTGTCCGCCCCTGCTGGAGACCTGGATGATCGACCCGACGACCGTACCCGGCAGGCCACTCGCCGATGACGAGATCGCCCGGCTACGCGACGAGACGGCTGCCTGCCAGCAGGTGGTGCACTTCAATCACGCCGGAGATTCCCCGACGCCTGACCCGGTGCTCCGGGTCATGATCGACCACCTACGGCTCGAGAGCGAGATCGGCGGCTATGAGGCGGCGGCGATCCGGACCAGCGAGTCAATGGCGGTGTACGACTCGGTGGCCCGGCTCATCAACGCCGACCGTTCCGAGGTCGCGATCGTCGAGAACGCCACCCGTGCCTGGGACATGCTGTTCTACAGCCTGGCGTTCCGGCCCGGCGACCGCATCCTGACCGGGGCCAGCGAGTACGGCAGCAACGTGATCGCGCTGCTCCAGATGGCGAAGCGCGGCGTCACCGTCGAGGTCATCCCCAACGGTCCGTCCGGGGAGATCGACACCGAGGCGCTCCGCGGGATGCTGGACGACCGGGTCCGCCTCGTCGCCATCACGCACATGCCGACCAACGGCGGACTCGTCCAGCCTGCGGAAGCCATCGGTCGTGTCCTGTCCGAGAGTGGTTCGGACGCGGTCTATCTCCTCGATGCCTGCCAGACCGTGGGCCAGATGCCGATCGACGTCGCCGCGATCGGTTGCCATGCCCTGTCGGCGACGAGCCGGAAGTACCTGCGTGGCCCGCGTGGGCGCGGCTTCCTGTACGTCGCCGACGATCTCGCCAACCGGCTCGAGCCGACCTTCCTCGATAACCACGCGGCGACATGGACGTCGACCGACTCGTACGCGGTCGCTCCGGGCGCGGTCCGTTTCGAGAACTGGGAACGGCCGGTCGCGGCGGTGCTGGGTCTCGGCGCCGCGGTCGACTACGCGCTGGACCTCGGCATCGACCGGGTCTGGGCGACGGTCCGGCCGCGGGCCGCGGGCCTGCGCGACCGCCTCTCCGCCATCCGTGGCGTGACGGTCCAGGACATCGGCGAGACCCAGGGAGCGATCGTGACCTTTACCATCGACGACCACGACACCGTCGCCGTCAAGCGGGCCCTGGCCACCGACCGGATCAACGTCAGCACCTCCGAGATCACCAGTACCCGCTACGACATGGAGCAGCGGGGGCTAACCTCGGTCGTCCGGGCCAGCCTGCACTACCTCACGACGGAGACGGAGTGCGACCAGCTGGCCGAACGCCTCGAACACCTGGTGACTTCCGCCTAGTCATCGCCTAGTGACCGCCGAGCGGCACGTCCCCGAGCGTCGCGATCTCGGCGTCGGTATGACCCGCGGCCCGCAGCGGGTCGATGATGTCCCGCGGGAAGTCCGGGACGAAGCAGGCCAGGATGACCGCCTTGCCATCCGGGACAAGCCGGAAAGCGGGCATCGCCGCCGGGATGACGCAGGACTCCGCCCGGCCGAGCAATTCGACACCGCCGTCCCACGCGATCGCGACCGGATCGCCCAGGTTGGTCAGGGTCAGGCAGCGGTCAGGCCGGGCCGGGACGTCGAACGGGACCGCCAGGTTCCAGCGCTCGAGCGCGAAGTGCGGTCCGGCGCAGCCGACGACGATCCGGACCGGACCCACGTAGCGGGTCAGGCCATGGACTGGCTTCGGCAGGCTGTCCACGCGCAGCTCGTCCATGAGCTCGGAGAGGTTGCGTTCCCGCTGCTCAGGGGTGAACGGCTGGCCGTCGTTGTCGGCCCGCATGGCTGTCTGGCCGAGATCGGATGTCTGCTGGATCTCGAAGATGACCGTATCGGGACCGAAGGTGTGCAGGACGCCACCCGGCACGTAGACCGTCTCGCCCGGCCGAACAGGGTGGCGCAGCAGCACGTCGTCCCAGCGCTCCTCGGCGAGCGCCCGCCGGATGGTGGCGCGGTCCAGCCCGGGACGAACGCCGACCAGCACCGACGCGTCGTCGGCGCAGTCGAGGATGTGCCACGCCTCGGTCTTCCCGTTGGGCTGGCCATACTTCCGGGCCGCGGTCTCGTCGTCGGCGTGGAGATGGATCGGCAGCAGGTGGCTGGCGTCGAGGAACTTCGCCAGGAGCGGGAACGCCGCGCCGCGCCAGCCCTGCCCGACCAGGTCGTCCGGATACTCGACGACGAGGTCGTGCAGGGTCCGGCCCGCCAGGTCGCCGTTGCGGACGACCCCGCTGGTCTCACCGTAGTCGCTGATCTCCCACGTCTCCGCGACTCGCCCCTCAGCGGGGAGCCCACGCTTGCCGAGCCGATCGACGATCAGCCGCTCACCGAAGGTGTAGTGCCGGGTGTGAAACGTCATCTTGAGCGGATACCACATCGTTCCAGTCACCCTCTCTCGCTGGCCGGTCGGCTGCAGATGGCCTCGGCTCACCTTCGCGACCGGCAGCGTAGCCGATGGACGGCCCGGTCATCCGTCCGGCTGGCAGGTCGTATGATGTCCGACAGGCGACCATAGCGTCGCGCCACGGCCCGGTCGCCTCGATGCCCACGCAGCCCCCATCAGCCCCAATCAGCCCCCAGGAGGACGTATGACACCGGTCGTGATCGGGATCGACTCTGGCACACAGTCGGTCAAGGCGCTGGTGGTCGACCTGGCGAGTGGCTCCGTCCTCGGCCAGGGTCGCGCCCCCCATTCGGGCGATACCACCCAGCGACCGGAGATGTGGTGGGAGGCACTGATCCTAGCGGTCCGGGAGGCGGTGGCGGCTGCCGGTCCGGACATCGAGGTGCGGGGCATAGCGGTCGACGCCCAGCAGCACGGCTTCGTCGCCCTGGACGCCGATTCCCGCCCCGTCATGCCGGCCCCGCTCTGGAACGATACGGGCTCGGCCGCGGACGCCGACCGGCTCAACGGACTGGCCGATTTCGCCGCCGAGACGGGGACGCGGCTCGTCCCCTCGATCACCATCACCAAACTGGCCCATCTTGCCAGCTCCGATCCCGATCTCCTCCGGCGGGTCGAGGCGATCTGCCTGCCGCATGACTACCTGAATCTCCGGCTGACCGGCCGGCTCACCACTGACCGCGGCGAGGCGTCCGGCAGCGGCTGGTGGTCCTCGATCAGCGAGACCTACCGGACCGACCTGCTCGCCCTCGCGTCGAGCTCGGAGACGGCTGCCCGCCTGGCGCTGCCCGTGGTCGTCGGACCGGACGAGGTCGCTGGTCACCTGACCGACGACGCCGCTTCGGCGCTCGGATTACCAGCCGGCATCCCGGTCGGCGCCGGGTCGGGCGACAACTCCGCCGCCGCCGCCGGGATCGGCGCCGAACCCGGCGAGCTCGTCATCAGCCTCGGGACGAGCGGTGTGGCCTTCACCGTCGCCGACCGGGCGACCCAGGACGCGAGTGGCGAGGTCTGCGGGTTCGCCGACGCCACCGGACGGTTCCTGCCGCTGGCCTGCATGATCAACTGCACCCGCGTCGTCGACCTCGTCGCGGCATCGGTCGGGATGGACCGGGACGCCGCGCTGTCGGCCGCGTCGGCGATGGCGCCCGGTGCGGACGGTCTGCTCCTCCTGCCCTACTTCGGCGGCGAACGGACCCCGAACCTGCCTACCGCGACCGGGCGGATGCTCGGGCTAACCGACCGGAACGCCTCTGGTCAGCA
>CADCWK010000196.1 GCA_902806375.1 uncultured Thermomicrobiales bacterium | reverse complement strand
GTGCTACCGTATGGGGCATTACTGCGATCTCGTATACTCTATGCCGGGATATTCTCCGCATGCGAACCGACCGATTGGTCTCACTCATGCTGCTCCGCCAGCGCGGCCAGCTGTCCGCCGCGGTACTGGCGCGCGAGCTGGAGGTCTCCACCCGCACTGTGCTGCGTGATATCGAGGCGCTGTCGGCGGCCGGGATGCCGGTCTACGCCGAGCGCGGCCGCCACTGTGGTTTCGCCATGCTGCCCGGTTTCCGGACCGACCTCACCTGAAGCGGTGATCGGCTCACCGGCACGCTTCGCTGCCCAGGGAGTGGGGTGTATACCCGGAACCCGCGGGACGCGTATCGACGAACCGCCCATCCGGGCGCCGGTGCCCGGCTCCCCTCTCCGGGCGGGGAGGAGCAGGAGCGACGAGCCGGGTCGGGAGGAGCTGGGGGAGGGGACGGCTCCGCCACCACATCGCTCAGGGATCATGCCGAGCCGAAACGTTCGCCGTAACGCGCCGCGCTGGCATCCCGCGCGCTGGCCAGTGCCATTCCGTCACAAACGAGGTGAGATCCCGGATCAGGGGCCGATCGGATAGCGAATGGGGTCTGAAAGTGCCTGATGGCCCCTGTCACGAAACGATTGAAGCCACTAAATCGTGTGAATTCGAGGATCATGGGATACGCTGTCCGTATCGGGAACCGGCGCCGGGGGATGGCGCTGTCCGCGAAGAGAAGGGAAACCCGCAATGCGTTTCGGACGACACGTCGCGACCGCGGTCCTCGGGGCATCGCTGGTGTTCGGTGGGGTCGCCGCCGGCGTCGCCTCGCTGGCCCCCTCGGCCTCGGCACAGGAGGTCGGGGCGGCCGCGATCGGCGCCGGCGACACCGCCACCGTCAACGCCAACCTGCTGAACGTCCGCCAGACCCCGAGCCTGAGCGGCACCATCCTGACGACCCTCGGCTTCGGCGCCCAGGTCAGCGTCGTGACCGGCCCGGTGCTGTCCGACGGCTACACCTGGTTCCGGCTCCAGCAGAACGGCGCCTTCATCGGGTGGGCGGCGACGGCCTTCCTGACCGAGACCAGCGGCGCCCCGGCCCCCGGCACGCCCGCGGGCCAGTTCGCCTACGGTACGACGGTCCGGGTCAACACCGACGCGCTCAACGTCCGCTCGCTGCCCGCGATCACCGCCTCCGTGCTGACCGTCTATCCCTCGGGACGGACGGCGACGATCACCGGCGGACCGACCGTCGCCGACGGGATCACCTGGTACGCCGTCGACAACACCGGCTGGGTGGCCGGCCAGTTCCTGGCCGCTGGCAGCGGCCCCGCCCCGGGCCCCGGCACGCCGGCGGGCAAGTTCACCGTCGGCAATACCGTGTTCGTCAACGCCGCGACCGTCAACATCCGGAGCGGAGCCGGTCTGAGCTTCCCCGCCAACTACACCGCCGCCTACGGCGAGACCTTCACCATCCGCCAGGGCCCCGTCGTCGCCAACGGCTACGAGTGGTACTCCGTCTCAGGGCTGGTCAGCGCCTGGATCGCCGGGGATTTCCTGTCGCTCTCCGGTCCCGGCACGCCGGGTGGCACCCCGGACGGACCGACCGGCGGCTTCGCCTTCGGCCAGACGGTGACCGTCACCAGCGGGCCGCTCAACGTCCGGTCGCTGCCGACGACCAGCGCCTCGATCCTGACCGTCTACAACACCGGCCGGACCGCGACGATCACCAGTGACCCGCGCGTCGCGGACGGCATCACCTGGTACGCCGTCGACAACTACGGCTGGGTCGCGGCGCAGTTCCTCCGCGGGTAGGGCGGGCGAGATCTGACTCCCTGGCACACCGGGGCTCGTGACGCGCGACCGACAGCCGACGATGGCAGCGACACCCCGGCCCGCCAGTTCGCGAGCCGGGGTGTCGTGTTGTCCGCCGGGACGGTCCGAGTGCGGGGGCGGTGAGGCCGCCCAGCGACGCGCCGGGCGCCCGGATCGCACACACTGCCCGGCGCGACAGGGCCGACGGAGCCGGGCGCCGCCGTGTCAGAGCCACGGGGAGACAGGGGAATGCCCTGCGCCAAACCTGCGCAGACCTCGACGCTGTTCGATGCGGCATACCCGCGTGGCGCCGGCGCCAGAGGCGCCCCGGCACCCGCCCAGAGTGGGGCCGTGACTTTTTGACCAAATGCGGTACGATATGCGAGGGAACGGCGCGTACGTATGCGGGTCAGGTTGTCAGCGGTCAGCGATGGGGGAGGCGAGCGTGCGATACGGACGACACGTACTGGCGGCGACACTGGGGGCATCGCTCACCTTTGGGGGGCTGGCGATGGGGGTCGCCGCTGTCCCAAAGGTTGCGCAGGCGCAGGAACTCGGGACGGCGGCCCTGGCCACCGTCGACGTCGATTTCCTCAACGTGCGGCAGACACCAGGCCTGGGCGGGGTGATCGTGACGACCCTGGCGTTCGGCGCCGAGGTCGAGGTCGTCGACGGGCCGGTCAACGCCGATGGCTTTGACTGGTACAGCCTGCGGCAGGGCGGCGGCGACCTTGGCTGGTCGGTCGCCGGGTTCCTCCGGGTCGGTGAGGGGGTGGTCAGCACCCCGGTCGTCGACTGGATGTACGGCGATACCGTCACCGTCGCTACCGACGCGCTCAACGTCCGGGAACTCCCGTCGCTGGGCGCCGCGGTGCTCGACGTCTACCTCACCGGGACGGTCGCGACCGTCACCGGCGACGCCACGACCGCTGACGGCTACGTCTGGTATCCGGTCGACAACCTCGGCTGGGTGGCCGGCCAGTACCTGACGGGCGACAACGGGACTCCGGATGGCTCCGGTGACGGCGCGACGCCGGTGTCGGGTGGCGCCTGGGTCTACGGTGACAGCGTCGTCGTGACCGGCGAGGCGATCAATGTCCTGGAGCTCCCGGCGCTCGGCGCGACGGTGCTCGAGATCTATGCCGCCGGGACGCAGGCGACGGTCACAGGGGACGCGACGACCGTCGACGGGATCACCTGGTACCCGCTCGACAACCTCGGCTGGGTCTCGGGCGAGTTCCTCGCGGCCGGTGACGGGACGGCCGCTCCGGTCGACGGGGGCGGCGCGCCCCCAACCACCTTCGTCTATGGCAACGTGGTCATGGTCAGCATCGACCTGCTCAACGTCCGGGAACTCCCGACGCTGACGGCCGACATCCTCGAGGTCTACCCGTCCGGCACCGAGTCGACGGTGACGGGGGACGCGACGACCGTCGACGGCGTCACCTGGTACCCGCTCGACAACCTCGGCTGGGTGGACGGGCAGTACCTGACATTCGTCGCCGCCGTGGCGGCGGTCGATCCGGCGAGTTCCGGGTCGGCGGATGGGTCGGCGTCCCCGAGCGGCTCCGGGCGGCCGGACGGGACGCCATCGGCCGACGGTTCGGCCCGGGCTGGCGCGTCGGCCTCGGGCGACGAGGTGGCCCCGGGGAACGAGGCGAGCCCGAGCGGGTCGGCCCAGCCGGACGATGAGCCGGCCCCGAGCGACGAGTCGGCCCCGAGTGACGAGCCAGCCCCGAGCGACGGGGCGGCCCCCAGTGATGGGGCGGCTCCAAGCGACGACCCGTCGTCTGACGACGAGGCGGCCCCGAGCGACGACCCGTCGTCGGGTGACGAGGCGACCCCGAGCGGGTCGGCCCAGCCGAGCGCCGCGCCGGCGGAGGCCGCGGGCGCGGACGAGTTCGTCGCCGGCGACCGCGTCACCGTCAACGCGGCCCGCTTGAACCTGCGAGTCGAGGCGGCCTCGAGCGCCGAGGTCCTCGAGACCGTGACCTTCGGGGCCGAACTGACCATCTCCGGTGACCCCGTCGAGGTGAACGGCGCGACCTGGTACAACGTCGGAACGGCGGACGACCCGGCCTGGGTGGTCGGGACCTTCCTGTCCCCGGTCGAGGAGTAGCGGCGCCGCTACGGTTCCGCGTCCCGTTGACGACACCCCCGCCGGGCGATCCGGCGGGGGTGTCGTCGTTCCCGGCGCCCGGCCCATGGCGGCTCGGCGATCCCGCCGGTCAGGACGGGCCTGGACGGGGCGTCACCGGGCCAGGGGAGGGCGTGCCCCGCAGACCCGCCAGGCGCCCCACCGGCCCGGCCAATGCGGACGCGAACCGGTCCCGCTGGTAACCCAGGGGCGCCTGCCGCCCGGGCTGAGGTTCGGGCGTACTCCGCTTCCCCAGCCCAGTCCGCCCCGATGGATCGTCAGTCGCCGGACAGGATCAGCCCACCACGCGGCGTGACCATCACGGCCCGCTCGAACTGGGCGACCCAGGAGCCGTCGACGGTCCGGGCTTCCCACTGGTTGGCCATGTAGTGCTCCACGCCGCCTTCGATCACGACCGGCTCCACCGTCAGGACCATGCCCTCGACCAGGAGCGGTCCCTCGCCGGGGTCGCCGGCGAACGGGACCTGCGGGTCCTCCCACATCATCGTCCCGAGGCCGTGGCCGCAGAAGCTCCGGGCGACGTTGCACCCGTGTGCCTCGGCGTAGGACTGCATCGCCCACGAGACGTCGCCGACGTGGTTGCCGACCTTCGCGGCGTCGATCGCGGCCTTCATCGCCCGCTTGGTGATATCGATCAGGGTGCGGTGGCGCTCGGTCTCGGCGCCGACCGCGAACGTCGTCGCCGCGTCGCCGGCGTAGCCGTTGAGCAGCATCCCGGCGTCGATCGTGAAGATGTCGCCGTCCTGCAGCATCTCCTCGCCCGGGATGCCGTGGACGACGATGTCGTTGCGGTTGGTGTTGATCGCCCCGGGGAACCCGGCCTGGCGCTCGAAGACGGGGATGCCCCCGAGGCGGGCGATGTAGTCGCGGGCGTAGGCGTCGAGCTCGATGGTCTTGATGCCGGGCCGGGCCAGGCGCTTGAGCTCGCGCAGCAGCTTGGTCGTCGCGCGGTTGGCCACCTTGAGCGCGGCGAGTTCCTCGGGTTTGCGGACGATCACGGGAGCCTCCGGGGACCGGGCCAGGGCTGGCCGGTCAGGGTGCGTGTGGGCGGCGCCGGTCGGCGTCGCGGGGCGGTCGAAATACCACCGCCAAGCATAGTCGGCCCCGGCAAACGTTGCCGTCACCGGGGGATCAGCCCGGCCCGACCGGACCGTCGTCCCGTGCCATCGTCGACGCTACCGGACTCCCCTCCCCGGGACCGGTGAGCCGGGATCACCGTCAGCTGATCGAGGGAGCCGGTCACCCCGGGTCGGCGGTGGGGGCGACTTCGCGTCCCCGTGGGCGATCAACCGGTCCAGGTCGGCGAGGGCCTCGACCAGGTCGGCCAGCAGTGGGGCGTGCGGGTCGGCCGCGACGAGGGCGGCGGTCATGCCGTGGAGGTACCAGAGGGTGCCATCCCGGCGGCCATGGAAGAT
>CADCWK010000195.1 GCA_902806375.1 uncultured Thermomicrobiales bacterium | reverse complement strand
GACCATGAGCTTGAACGCCGAGGCGATGGACAGTGAGCCAATCGACAGTCCCCACACCCCGACGGTGAGCCACGGCACGCCGAGGGGATAGAACTCGGCCGGATAACCCCCCTGATGGTTTCCGACCCAGCGGAGCAACTCACCGTCCCGCAGGCTCTCGAGCAGCGTCTGCGCCCGCGCGACGTGCCACGGGTGGTCGACCGTCGCGAAGGTGTCGGGCACTACCACCCGTGACCCGTCTGAAGCCGTGACGGTCGCGGCCAGGTCGGTCGCGCCGAGACGCCAGGCCGACCAGGCCACGACCGCCAGGATCAGGACCGTCCAGACGACCGGGATGGGCCCAGGAGTGGCGAACGCACCGAGTCGCGGCGCCGGGCGGCTCCGCTCGTCGACTCGTTCATCGTCCGGTCCGAGCGGCGATGACGTCGGATGGAGATGTCCAGTGGAACGATCAGCCACCAGGCGACGCGTCCCTGGTCTGATCGTCTTCGAGGCCGGAGAGCCACTCCCGCCGTGATGGCACGAAGACCGTGACGATGATGGTTGCGAACGCGACGAAGAAGACGATGGTCGAGATGAGCAGCACCATCCGCGTCATGTCGATCGACCCGAACTCCGGAGCCCGATCCCACATCGTCCGCCAGACGCTCATGATGCTCTCCCGAGTGTATCGACGGATACCGTTGTACGCCCCGGGATCGACGCTGTCGCTGATATTGAAAGTCACGTTCCTCGCGAGGACCGTTCCCAGGGACGCGTACCCGATGACCGCGACCAGGACCACTGTCACGACGACCATGCGAATGGGTCGGCTCGACAGCGATTCGACGGCGGCGATCTGGGGAACGGCCCCCGGTTCCGCGGCAGGTCGATCCTCCGTCGTGCGGTGCAGCGCACCGCCGTCCTTGGCCGCTTCCTGATTGCCGGCTTCAGCCTGCCGGAGGTCGTCTGAGGTCGATCCCATCGTCACAACCAGTAGTAGGGGATGACGTAGGACGTCACCACGAACACATTCAGGACCACGAGCCCCGTCACGACGGTAGCCGCTCCCGCCGGGTGCCAGCGCGGCGGTATCGCGGTCCGGAGACCGAGCATCAGCAGGATGGCCAGGGCGTTGATGACCGGAAAGAAGTACCGGGCCTGCGTCAGGGCGAACTGCGTGCCGAACTGGACCGTGGCGAGATAGCCGACGATGCAGGCGACCAGCATCACGGCGATCGCCCAGAACTGCCACCTGTCGAGCCGGTGGGTCGGGTCACCGTGGCTCGTCCGGTAGACCGACCGGATGGCGAACAGGATGAAGCCGAACGCGGCGATGATGACGGGAATCGCGATGATCTGCATGAGGAGGGGGTCGAACGGCAGGACCCGCCATCCGTATTCCCCCCAGAGCTCGCTGAACCGTCTCTTGAAGAAGTCGAGGTTGAAGAGCAGGCCGAAGAACGTCCCCTCCGGGGCATTCCAGAGCCGCTGCAACTCGAGGACCTGGGGCAGCGCGGTGAAGTTGCCGTAGGTCCGGTACATGTGGACGTACCACGGAGCCGCCAGCGCCACGGCCGGTCCGGCGATGACCGCTCCGGTCCGAAGGAACCTCGGGATCGACGCCCGGAACGCTTGACGGGACTGGAATGAGAGGATCGTCAGCATCGCGATCCCGACGATCGCCGCCGCGGTGATGGAGGTCGATTTGGTCACGATGCCGAGGCCAAGTGCGAAACCGATCAGGAGCGACGTCCGGAGCGGGAATCCCTGCTTGATCGCCCGTACGACGAGATAGAGGATCCAGCTGAAGGCGGCGATCGCCATGATGTCGTTGTTGACCATGGTCGCCTCGTACGACACCTGGGTCTGGAGGGCGACGAAGGCCGGCACGGTGATGAGGAGGAACATGTCCCGCGGAAAGATCAGCCGCGTGGTGAGATATGCCAGCAGGACGACCGCGAGGCCGAACGGGATCGCGGCCAGGCGGAGCAGGTAGAGCTGCGTCTCGGTACTGGCCCCGAACCGTTCGCTCAGCCAGTAGATCGGCGCCATCGCGAGGTAATAGAGCGGCGGGTGGTTGGCGGCGTACTGGACGCCCTCGGCTTCGAGGATGGGATTCCCGTCCGCGCCACGCCCATAGGAAGCGACCCGGAGCGCTTCGTCGGCGAACTGCGGTCGGTTCGGGTAGCAGAGCCACTGGAGGGTGTACCGGCAGTACTGGTACAGCTCATCGGGCAGGAGGTCCACATAGGTGTTGCCGGGCGATTCAGCGGCCAGCGACGGGTCCTGCAGGAGGACCGGGACCCGCTGCTCTTCCACGACCGTTCGGATGTACGTGTAATGCGCCGTCTCGTCGTGGCCGGAGAACGGTGGGAAGATGAAGACCAAGATCAGCGCCTTGGCGATGTAGAGCAGGACGAGTGCGACCAGGAACCGACGATGGAGCGGGGCGGTCATCAACCGGGTCCGCGTCCTGGCCGGCGAAGCCACTCGGTCAGTCTTCGCGGTCGTCGCCTCGGACGGTCGAGCGGATACGGGACCAGCAATCTCGGCCATAGCACCCCGCCGGTTCAGGCACGTCGATCGCAGCGACAGCGACCCGGAACGATGGCCGCGGGCCCATCCGGCCCCAGGCCCGACGGGACGAAGCGGCAGCGAAAGGCGAAGCAGGACGGCTCCGTTGCCGCCCCACCGCGCACATCCTACCCGATCGACGCCACGATGGGCACTCGAAAGACCACCATGCCGCTCAACGGGGACGCCGGGCGCAAAAGTGCTGCGTCAGCCCGAATGGTTCGGTGCCCAGAACGCCGGGGGAACGACGCGGGCGGTCCGACCTGCTCCCGAGAGGCGCGTCCCCCCGGGAGACGGATGGCCCCCGTGGCGTCGGGGGTGACAGCCACATCCTGTGTGAGGAGTACCCGATGCCCCTCCTCCTGACCCAAAGCATCACCTTGTCCTCAGGCGGCGAAAGCGAAACGGCCACCCTGGGCCGGGCGGAAGAAACCGCTCGCCGCTCGCTCCCGCAGCTCGTCGTTGGCAGCACCTGGCCAGTTGCCGTCTCATGGCCGCGACGCGGGACGGTCCCGACCGCCGACAGGTTGCGATCGCGCTGGCCACGTGGCGCCGGCGACGGCGGCAGCGGAGACGGACCCGGCGAGGATCGTCAGGAACGCCGCGACGAGGATGACCTTCCGGTCGGTCCCGGGGGAGAATCCCAGCCGGTACCCGTCCATGGCCGCGAGCAGGACATCCGGGACCGAGACGGTGGAGTAGCTCCGGATCCCCCAGAGCGTCACGATGTCGTCGGCGTTGCGCGCACCCCGTTCGATCGAGACGTAGTAGGTCTGACCGGCCGAATCCGGGATCGGGTCGAACTCCACGGCGGTCGAGATCGGTGCGAACGCCGACCGCGTCGCCGGGATCCGATCGGCGGCGACGGAGAACGCGACTCGCCGGATGACCTGCGGTTCTTCGACGGTCTGGAGACGCAGCACGAAATCGTAGCGGTCGTCCGGGGCGCCGTCCCCGTACGCCCGCAGGTCCAGGTCGACCCGGTCGAATCCCGGATAGTTCGGGGTGATCTCGCCACCCATCACCGCGATGCTGCGACTGAAGTCGACCGTCTGGACCGACCCGAACGGCGCCGAGTGGCGAACGCTGACGGGGACCAGCACAAGTACGACCAGAACGATCGCCGAGAGGATGATCCCGCTCAGGCCTGCCTGGACCGTTCTGGTGGCCGCATTGGGCATGCGTGGGGCCCTCGCTACTGCTCCGGGACCACCAGTTGACCGCCTCCCGGACCGACATAGTACGGGATGACGAAGCGGACCGCGACGAGGAGATTCAGCACGAGCAGACCGGTCAGGAGCACGACGGGAACCACCCACCGCCACCGCGCGGGCAGCCAGGCGCCGAGACCAAGCACGCTGAGCAGGGCGAAGGCGAACATGGCCGGGAAGGCGAAGCGCGACTGGGTGAACTGGAGCGTCCCTACATAGAGGACAGCGAAGACCATCAGGGCGACCGCAAGGACCGACAGGCCGACGCATCGAGCCTGGAACCCATCGAGGACTGGCGTCAACCGGGCGACTCGCCACGAGGTGGCCTGCCTGAGGACCACGGCCAGGAACCCCACGGCGGCGATACCCCAGCACAGGTAGACGACCTGGCTGACCGACTGGTCCCACGGGATCTCCCGCCAGCCGTAGTTCCCCCAGAAGTCGTCCAGTCTGCCCCGCCAGAAGACGGGCGAGAAGACCATCTCGCGGTAGCTGCTGGCCGAGAGGGCATAGTCGCTGATCTCCTGGAGACGGGCCGATCCGGTCGGATCGCCATACAGGTCCAGGTTCCGGGCGAACCACGGCGTGATCGCCAGCAGCGGCAGGCCCGAGAGGACCAGACCTCGTCCCGCCAGGTACCGGAGGGCAAGCGTCACGTTGCGATCGGTGGTGCGACTGCTCCGATAGCCATCGACCGCCGCGATCACGAGACCGACGGCGAAGACGGGCAGGATCAGTCCGAAGCTGACCTTGGTCCAGAGCCCGGCGGCCGAGATCACGGCGATCGCGAGGCATAGGCGCCAGGAGAAGCCGGTCGCGATTCCCCGGAACGTCAACCAGCATCCCAGCGTCGCGAGCAGGATGACCAGCACATCGTGGTTGACGATCGCGGCCTCGAAGGAGAACTGGGGCTGGAGCGCGACGAAGACGGGGAGCCCGATCCGGACGCTGATATCGCCGGGGAAGAGCTGCCGGGCGATCAGGTACGACACCCAGACGACGCCAAGACCGAGTGCGACCGAGACGAGCCGGTACACGAACATCGTGGTCAGCGTGTCGCCAGGGAGAAGGTTCCCGATGATCGCCAGCGCCGCGTGGTAGAGGGGCGGCTGGATGACCTCGCTATTGAGCGGGTAGTCCGCCACGAAGGGTTCGTATGGCCGGGCTTCCGGCGGGAGTTCGACGTCGCCGACGACGCCGAGCCCGTTCCCGGCGGCGAAGCGCTGCACATACCAGAAATGGTCGACCTCATCGTGCCCACTGAACGGACCGATCAGCATGACCATCAGCACTTGCTTGATGACGAAGAACAGCAGGAGCGCCGGTAGCCAGACCCGATCCGCCGCGACGACCAGACTGCTCAGTCGCGCCGTGATCGCCAGCGACCGTCCCGCCGCCGGGCGAGTGGGCCGGGTCGGCGCTTCGAGGACACCGGCGTCGATCTGCGCTGCGTCGAGGGCTCGTCCCGTCTGGCTGGTGCCACCCGCGCTCATGGCCGCTCAGGATCGCCAGGTAACGAAATTGTTGGCGGTGAAGTTCCATACGGCGGCGACACCGGCCCCGATGAGACTGGCAATCTGGATATGGGCAGACAGGTCCTGGTACAGCACTTCCGCCACCGCGACATTGATCAG
>CADCWK010000194.1 GCA_902806375.1 uncultured Thermomicrobiales bacterium | reverse complement strand
TTGGTCTCCATCACCTGGTCCCACTCGGTGGGGGACAGCTCGAGGACCGGGGTATTGGGATAGACGCCGGCATTGGCGACCATGACCGTCGCCGGGCCGAACGCGTCCTCTCCGGCACGGATGAACGCCGCGACCGACGTCTCATCACGGACGTCGACCTGCTGGAACGAGACGCGCGACGGGTCCGGAAAGTCAGCCCGCGCGCGGTCCAGGGTCTCCGGGCGGAAGTCGCCCAGGACGACGTTCGCTCCGGCCTCGTAGAAGGCTCGGGCAATACCGAGTCCGATGCCTGACGCAGCCCCCGTCACGAACACCACGTGTCCCGTCTCACTCGGGACATACTGTCGCGCACCGAGATCTCCAGGCTCATGCAATCGGGGAGAACGTCAGGGCCCTCTGCGCCCGGCGGGTCAGCTAGACCGTCGCGATCTAGGCTACCTGGCACAACGACGCACTTGCGACCCTTAGCTATCTCGGTGACGCCGCCTATCACTTCCATGCTGCCCTGTTCTGAACGAATGGGATGACGGCTCATGAGATCACTGGTGGCGATGGTGCCTACACGGAAGCCTTGCGGCGAGTGATCGAGATGGTCGAGACGGGTTAGCGACCGCTGAACGACGATCAACCCCTCCGACCGATCAGGATGGTTCGAGCCATCGAGGAGTCGCTCCGCCTTGACGGGAAGGAGCGCTCCGTAGATGGAATGCCTGTCGATTGACCCTCCTCACATCAAGTTCTAGTTGGATCGCTGGGATGCGCTGTGAGCTGTGAGGGGAGGCACTGGATCGATCCGGATCACTCCAGAAGGCAGTGGTTTTTGGGAGGAGTGATCCTCAATGCCTCCGCGGAATGCAAGGTCAGCAGAAGTGGCATGGCATCTACCTCATGTCGTTTTGGTATCGCCTACACCGGTAGGGTTCGCTACGTCGCAGCAAGAGGAGATCAGACATGTCTACGTCGAATAGCGACTTGGTTGTCCAGCCCGGAACCGATGTCTACGGCTCGGACGGTGAGAAGATCGGTAAGGTCGACACCATCGAGGGCGATTACCTGGTCCTTCGCAAGGGGTTTTTCTTCCCCAAGGACCACTACATCCCGTTCTCAGCCATCTCAGGGCACAGTGGGGACCGGATCGACCTGAACGTCTCCAGCGAGCAGGCGACCAACCAGGACTGGGACCACGTCCCGACCGGCCCCACCACGACCACGACGAGTTATGCCGCCAATGACCTGGACCGGGTGCCGGGCAGTGGTGTCACTGAGTCGATCGGTGTGGATAACACGAACCGGACCGGGTCCGCCACTACCGTCGAAACGACGGCCCCCGTTGACGAGGTCGATACGGTCCCCTTCGAGCACCGGACCGGTGGCACGGCTCACTATGAGACGACCGAGGACATTCGCCTCCCGGTCGTCGAAGAGGAACTGACCGCCACCAAGCGTGGCGTCGAGCGCGGCGCAGTTCGCGTCGAGACCCATGTTATCGAGCGCGAGGAGACCCTCAGCGTCCCGGTTTCCGAGGAGCGCGTCCACATCGAGCGCGTGGCCGTCGATCGCGAGGCGACCGCCGCCGACCTCGGCCTGGAGGGCAAGACCATCGACGTCCCCCTCTACGGTGAGGAGGTGGAGATGGGCAAGCGGGCCCGCGTCGTCGAGGAGGTCGCGATCTCCAAGGATGTGGTGCAGGAGACCCGCCAGGTCAGTGGCACGGTGCGGCGTGAGGACGTCGAGGTGATCGACACGACCGTGTCGGCAACGGAGACGACGACCGGCATGGTCCCGGGCACGCAGACGGACCCCGATCGCCGCGGATCCTAGGACTCTCGAGTCATTCGATGTGGGCTGAGCGGCGGGAGCAGACATGACCTGCTCCCGTCGTTCGCGTTCAGCGCGGCCCTGAGCACTGTCGCCCTCCCGGTATCAAGCCGCAGATCCGGAATCGTTGCAGTTGGGGGCTCACTTGGATGAAGACAGCGGACCAGACCCCCCGGAGCCAGGGATGAACGATCGGACATGAAGCGGGCTGGATGCGTCGTGGCTGTAGTTCTGGTCCTGTTGCTCGGCGTGGGTAGCGGGATCGCTTACCTGCGTGGGTTCGTTCCGAGTGTGCCCAGCTTCGGCCTTGGTCGCGACAGCGGCGACGAGACCGCCGCCGTGACGGCGACCGCCACTGGGACCATGCCCAACGTCGGGGGAGCGGGGACGGCGACCGAGACGGTCACCATCTACGGAGCGGTCTGCCCGGCTGACTATGCCGGCAAGGACTACTTCGCCGACTGCTATGACACGCCAGCCGCCGGCGCGGGCTACACCCTCGCGGTCGGTGAGTCGCGGCTCCCGGACAGTGGCGTGGCTGTCGCGGGCGAGGACGGGCTTGTCGCGCCCACCGGTGCGGACGAGTTGGAGCCGGGGACGGTCGTACTGCAGGCCATCGCGCCCAACGAGGTCGTTGGCTCCGGCGGGTTCTCCGTCCCAGCCGCAGTCTGCACCTCGGACGACGGCCGGACGGTCGAGCTTTCGATGCGGGACAGCGAGGCGGGCGGCCAGCTCTTTGCCTTCGACCTACGAGCCGGTGAGGACCTCCGGTGCGATGTCTATTTCGTTCCGCTGACCGTGGGGAGCGAGGCTGGGTAGGGCACGCACGGGCTTGGCGGCCGGGCTGATCGACCCGATGTTCATCGACGGACGGGTATTGGACATCAGCGCAACGGGCATCGTCGGGGTGCTGGCCGCGAGCCAGGTGATGGACGCCACACTCTGGTAGCCGAGTGGCATCGCGCCGGCAATCGAGGCGGCGTCGTCGGTGGCCGCAGCGAAGCGCTCGGATCGCTAGAGCACGGCGGGATCACCAGAGAGGCGGAGAGGCCGACCGGAGGGAACTCCGGTCGGCCTCTCCGTGGTTCCGTGCGATGGGACTGACGTTAGCCGCGACGCCCGCGGGCCAATCCGGCAACACTCACCCCGAGGGCGCCGCCGGCGGACAGCGCGAGCAGCATCGTCACCGCCGACAGCGAGATCGAAGCGCTCGTCCCGCTGCCCGTGCTCGGCAGGCGCGTCGTAGTCGTCCCACCGGTGGGCGTCGTCGACGTGCCGCCGGCAGAAGGCTCCGGCGTCTCGGCGGGCGGCGCACCCCCGGTCCGGATATTGAAGAAGATGGCCTCGGCGAACTCGGAGAAGTTGATGCTGGTCACCGGGTTCTCACGCGGTGCGTAACCCGCCGGCACCGTCGTCACGTCCTCGGTGATCACCAGGGGATCGGTCAGACTCTGGGGCGCAGCCACCGTGCATCGTCCAGCGAACGTGGTGCAGGATCCGAACACCACACCGGTGGACGACTCGGCGACCGAGAACGAGACGCCGTCGGCCGGGACGCACCCACCGCCAAGCACGTCTCCGCGGTTGGGGTTGTAGTCGCCGGGATCGGTGTCGCACAGGTAGGCGGTGATCGGGAAGTCCACGATCACGACCTCTCCGTCGCCGGGATCGGTGGGTTCGCTGCCCCCCTCGCTCGGTGGGGTCACGACCTCCCCAAACCGGAACTCGCAGGCGAAGCCGTCACCGTCCGGGTCGAGGATCGTCGCGTCGCCCTGCCCCGCGTCGAGGAAGGTCTGGGCGTCGGCCTGGGTGTCGAAGTTCCCGCACGTCACCGGGTCGATGACCGGGGGTCCGCCCTCGACGGGTGGGTCCACGATGATGGAGCCACCCCCGAAGAACGTCTCGCAGGCGATGCCGTCATTGTCGTCGTCCAGCCCGGCGACGTTGTTGGTCGGCGACCCACCGTTGTCCTGGAAGAAGCGCTGGGCCTCCGGCTGCGAGGCGAAGTCGCCGCAGTTGGGGTTGCCCGCCCCGGCCGACACCGGCGCTGGTGCCGAGACGACGAGACCGAGGACCAGGCTCAGCAGCACCGTCGCCGCCATGATGAATCGCTGCACGCGACTCTCCTTTTGCTACGCCCACGAAGCTGCGACCGGTTCGCGGTTCGGATGAGCCTGGATACTGTAGGTTCCGGTGACCGGGGCAGACATCGCTCAAACTACTGAGATCGAGGCGCTACGTATACGGAGATCGGCTGGCCCCGACAGGACTGGCATGCCAGACGCATACACGGCAACCTGATGATGACGTGGGGCGAGGACGCCTCCTGAGCCAGGGATGAAGAGGCGGCATGAGGCGGGCGGGATGCGTCGTTGTCGCGGTACTCGTCCTGCTGCTTGGTGTGGGTGGCGGCGTCGCCTACCTGCGCGGGTTCGTCCCGAGTGTGCCGAGCATCGGCCTTGGTCGCGACAGCGGCGAGGAGACGGCCACCGTGACGGCGACCGCGACCGGCCCCCCGCCCAACGTTGAGGGAGCGGGGACGGCGACCGAGACGGTCACCATCTACGGAGCGGTCTGTCCCGCCGACTATGCCGGCGAGGACTACTTCGCCGACTGCTACGACACGCCAGCCGCCGGCGCGGGCTACACCCTCGCGGTCGGCGACTCCAGGATCCCGGACCGTGGCGTGGCTACGGCTGGCGAGGACGGACTCGTCGCGCCCACCGGTGGGGACGGGCTGGAGGCGGGGACGGTCGTGCTGCAGGCCATCGCGCCCGACGAGGTCGTAGGCTCCGGTGGGTTCTCGGTTCCTGCCGCGGCCTGCACCTCGGACGACGGCAGGACGGTCGAACTCTCGATGCAGGAGAGCGAGGCGGGTGGCCAGCTCTTCGCACTCGAGTTGTTTGCAGGGGAGGATCTGCGGTGCGATGTCTACTTCGTTCCGCTGACCGTAGGGAGCGAGGCTGGGTAGGGCACGCACCGGCTTGGCGGCCGGGCTAATCGACCCAATATTCACCGACGGGCGGGTGCCGGACACTAGCTCGACCGGCATCGTCGGGGTGCTGGTCGCCGAGCGGGTCAGGTACGCCACGTTGTGGAAGCCGAGCGGCATCGCGCCGGCGATTGAGCAGGCGATGAAGGTGGGAGAAGGGCGCGGCCCGATACGCTACCTGAGGAGTCAACGGTGAGCTGAACAGCACCGGACAAACAGGAGGGCGGGCCGATCGATCGGCCCGCCCTCCTGTTTGTCCGGTGCTGGTTCGTTACGGCTCGCTGGGATCGATCTCATCGAGATCAGTGGGTGTCCCTAGCGAACGGTCTTTCGCCGAGCCTGAAAGGTGACTGCAGCTACCACCGAGGCGAGCATCAGCAGGAGCACGATGGTCGCGAGGGGGCTCGTCGACACCGCGGAGCCCGTTCCGGTGCCTGGCAGACCCGTAGCTCCGCCAACTCCGGTGCCGGTGCCGGTGCCGGTGCCGGTGCCGGTGCTTGAACCGTTGTCGGTGCCAGTGCCGGTGTTCGTGCCGGTGCCGGTGTTCGTGCCGGTGCCGGTGTTCGTGCCGGTGCCCGTGCCCGTACCAGAGTCG
>CADCWK010000193.1 GCA_902806375.1 uncultured Thermomicrobiales bacterium | reverse complement strand
CCCCGTTGAGCAGTTCGTAGATGCGACCGTCGTCCGGCATGGCGTCGAGATCCGCGATCGTGGCGCGACGGGCATTGGCAACCATGGTGACCTCCCTCTGTGCCGACTGATACCGAAAGCGTACCAGCCGGAGGGGGGCGGCAAGGGGCCGCCGGGATCATCCCAGCGGCCCCTCTCATGGTGAACGGTCCGGCTGCGGATTGGACCGCTAGGCGTCCCTCGCCAGTTCCTCCAGCCGGTCGACGTAACCGGCGAGGATGTCGAAGGCGGCCTGGACGGGGTCGGGGGTGCTCATGTCGATTCCGGCCCGCTTGAGCTGGTCGATCGGGTACGACGACCCGCCCTCGCGGAGGAAGTCGCGGTAGCGGGCCACGACAGACTCGCCACCGGCCAGGACCTGCTGGGCCAGGGCGGCGGCGGCGCTGATCCCGACGGCGTACTGGAACACGTAGAAGTTCATGAATAGGTGAGGGAACTGTGCCCACGTCACACCCACCCGGCGACGGTCTTCGTCGCTGACGGTGACCTCGCCGCCGTAACCCTCCATGAACAGTTCGGCGAGCTTGTCCGTCATGCTGTCGGCGGTCAGCGCGCGGCCGGCCTCGATCTCGCCGTGCGTCCAGAGTTCGAACTGGGCCAGGATCGGCATGATGAAGAAGTAGCGGAAGTGGTTGGACATCCGCTCCTCAAGGATGGCCAGCAGCCACTCCCGCTCGGTGTGCCGGTCAAGCAGGTACTTCCCCATCAGGGCCTGGTGGAAGTTGCTGGCGGTCTCGGCCGCCGACATCGAGTAGCCGGCGTAGGTGATCGGCTGGGCGCGGTTGACGTGGTAGCTGTGCAGGGAGTGCCCGAGCTCGTGGGTCAGCGTGGAGACGCTGCCGAGGTCGTCGTGCCAGTTCATGCTGATGTAGGGGAAGGTGTCATAGGACCCGCTGGAGAAGGCGCCGCTGCCCTTGCCATGGTTGGGCAGGACATCGACCCACCGGTCGGCGATGCCCTGCCGGACGATCCCGACGTACTCCTCGCCCATCGGGGCCAGCGTCTCGAGGATCAGGTCGACGCCTTCCTGCCAGCCGATCACCGGGGCATCGTCGCCGAGCGGGGCGTGCAGGTCGCCGGGGTGGAGCTGTTCCACCCCGAGCAACTGCCGCCGGACCCGGAAGAAGCGGTGCCAGGTCGGGTAGTTGCGCCGGACGGTCTCGATCAGGTTGTGGAACACGGCCGGCGGCAGATTGGTCGGGGAGAGCGACGCCTCCAGCGACGCCTCGAAGCCATGGGCGCGGGCGTAGAACACGTCGCTCTTGACGCCAGTCTGCAGGATCTCGCCCAGTGTGTTGCCGAAGGCGAGATGGGCGTCGGCGGCGGCCGTCCAGGCCGAGCGCCGGACGTCGGCGTTGCGGCTGGCCAGATACCGGTCGACGTTGCCCTGCCCGAGCTGGACGGTGTTGCCGTCCTCGTCCGTGATCGTCCCAAAGGGGAGCTCGGTGTCGGTCAAGGTGGATGAGATCGTGTAGGGCGCCCCGGCGATCTCGCTGGCCTGGGCGAGGATGGCTTCGACCTCGGCGGAGCGGACGTGATCCTTCTGCCGGAACAGGTCGTCGATCGCGAAGCGGTACGGCGCCAGACCGCTCTCCTCGGCGAAGAACCGGTCGATGGTCGCGGGGTCGATCGTCAGGATCTCGGCGTCGATGAAGGCGACCGCCCCGCCGAGTCGCGCCTGCAGACCGCCGGCACGGGAGGCGAGGGCGGCATTGGCCCCGTTGCTCGCATCCTCACTGAACCGGAGCGACGCGTAGACGCCGACCCGGTAGACCTCCCGGTACAGCTCCTCCCGGAGCCGCAGCGCGGCCAGCATGGTGGCAGCGTCATCGCCGAGGTGGCCCTCGAGTTGCCGGGCGGAGGGGATCCGGGCTTCGGCGGCCTCGAAGGCGGCGTCCCAGGCGGCAGGGGTCGGGAAGATGTTCTCGAGGTCCCAAGTCATCTCGACCGGGAGGGCGGTTCGGGGCGGAACGGCGCCGTGGTGCTCGGCAACGGACATGGGGGTCAACTCCGGGATATCGCCGCGGCACGACGCGGTGGCCAGCGACGGAACGGGTCATCGACCCGCCATGGTACCCGCTGCCATCGTATCCCGTCGCCCAGCCCGATCGGCGCATCCCAGGCTCATGGGTCCTGCCGGGCGAGGCGCTGCAACTCGTAGAGCCGGGTCAGCGCTTCGATCGGCGTCATCCCGTCGATGTCGAGCGTGCGGAGCGCCTCGATCGCCGGGTTGGGCGCGTCGAACATGGTCAGCTGAAAGGTGCCATCGGTGGGTTCGTGTCCCCCGGGCAGCGGGAGGCGCATCGCCGCCCGCCGCCCGCCTCGGCCGGCGGACGATTCGGACGATCCGTCCGGTCCGGTGGCGGGACTGCCCCCCGGACCCTCTCCGGCCTCCAGGGACCGGAGGATCTCCTCGGCCCGCCGGACGACGGCCCGCGGGACGCCGGCCAGCTGGGCGACGTGGACGCCGTAGGAGCGGTCGGCGCCGCCGGGGACGATCTGACGCAGGAAGACGATCTGGTCGCCGTCCTCCAAAACGTCCATCCGGGCCGCGCGGATCCGGGGCAGGACGCGCTCCAGCTCGGTCAGTTCGTGATAGTGCGTCGCGAAGAGCGTGCGGCAACCGAGGCGGGGTGCGTTGTGCAGGTACTCCACGATCGAGCGGGCGATGGCGAGCCCGTCGTACGTGCTGGTCCCCCGGCCGATCTCGTCCAGTACGACCAGGCTGCGGCGGGTCGCGTGGTTGAGGATGTTGGCCGTCTCGAGCATCTCGACCATGAAGGTACTCTGGCCGGTCGCGATATCGTCCTGCGCGCCGATCCGGGTGAAGATCCGGTCGACCATGCCGATCTCTGCGTCGGCGGCGGGGACGAACGAGCCGATCTGGGCGAGCAGGCAGATCAGGGCGACCTGCCGGAGATACGAGCTCTTGCCGGCCATGTTCGGCCCGGTCAGGATGACGACCTGCGCGCCGCTGGATCCGGCCGTATCGAGCCGGACGTCGTTGGGGACGTACTCACCGATCGGCAGGACCGTCTCCAGAACCGGGTGGCGCCCCTGGGCGATGACGATGTCGCTGCCGTCGGTCAGGCGGGGGCGGGTGTAGCGCCGGGTGATCGCGACCTCGGCCAGTGAGGCGAGGACGTCGGCCAGAGCGACGGTGCGGGCCGCCTCAAGCAACCGGTCAACCGACGCGGCGACCTGCCCGACGACCCGGCGGAAGGCGTCGGCCTCCAGCCCGGCCAGTGTCTCCTCGGCGGTCAGGACGACGGTCTCGTACTCCTTGAGCTTCGGGGTGAAGTACCGGGTGGCGTTGGCCAGCGTCTGCCGGGGGATGTACTCCACGGGGAGGACGCTGCCGGGAGCGTCGGGGATGCTGCCGTCGAGACTGGCGGCGAAGCTGGCGCGGGTACTGGCGCGGGCGGCATCCCGTTCGGCGCCGGCGAGGGCGGCGGTCGTGATCTCGATGTAATAGCCGAAGACGCGGTTGTAGCCCACCTTGAGCGTCCGGATGGCGGTCCGGTCGCGTTCGGTCCGTTCGAGATTCGCGATGAAATCGCGGGCCTCGCGGGAACGGTCGCGGTACTCGTCGATCTCAGGCGCGTACCCTGACCGCAGGACGGCTCCCTTTCCCAGGACCTGACCGGGCTCCTCTGCCAGTGCCCGGTCGAGGAGGTCGAGGGTCGCCGAGCAGTCGGGCGGGACGCCGACCCCCGGGAGCTGGCTGACCTGGTCGGCGAGCGAGGCCAGTCCCCGGAGTGACGCCCGGAGCTGGGTCAGGTCCTTCGGGTTGGCCAGTGCCGTCACCGCCCGGTTGGCGAGACGCTCGATGTCCCCGATCGACCGGAGTGCCTGCCGGAGCTCGGCGCGCAGGATGGCGTCGTCGGTCAGCGCCTGGACGCCATCCTGCCGGAGGATGAGCTCGGCGCAGTCGAGCAGCGGCTGCCCGACCCAGCGGCGCAGGAGACGTGAGCCCATCGGGGTTCGCGTCTGATCGAGGACCGCGATGAGGCTGTGGCGACGGTCGCCGCGGCTGCTCTCGGTCAGCTCGAGGTTCCGCCGGGTCTGGGCGTCGAGGGTCATGTAGGCGTCGAGCTGATAGGTCCGGAGCGAGGTGATCTGTCGCAGCCCGGCGATCTGCGTGTCCTGGAGGTAGTGGATCAGACCGCCGGCGGCGCGGATCGCCAGTGGCCGGCCGGCGCAACCGAAACCGTCGAGGGAGTCGACGTGGAAGTGCTGTTGGAGCGCAGCGGCCGCGCGGTCGTCCTGCCAGCGCCAGGCGTCGGTGGGCGAGAGCCCGCGCCCCCCCGCGAAGCGTTCGCCCAGCCAGGCCTGCGGCTCGAGGCCCGGCGCCCAGGCGGCGAGGTCACCGGCCGGCACGACGATCTCGGCCGGCTGGAGCCGGAGCAGTTCGCGCCCGATCGCGAGCAGGGCCTCCTCCGGGGTATCGGCGGCGATGTCGGTCGTCGCGAACTCGCCGGTGGTGATGTCGACCAGCGCCAGCCCGGCCCGGCGTCCTTCGGCCACGACCGCGACGAGGTAGTTGTTGCTCCGGGCGTCGAGGAGCGCCTCGTCCGTGACGGTCCCAGGGGTCACGACGCGGGTGACGTCGCGTTCGACCAGCCCGCGGCGTGGGATGTCGCCGACCTGCTCGCAGACCGCCACCTTGTAGCCAGCCTGGATCAGCCGGGCGATATAGCTCTCGGCGGCGTGATGCGGGACTCCCGCCATCGGGATGCGCAGACCCTTGCCCATCTCACGGGACGTCAGGACGACGTCGAGAGTCCGCGAGAGGACCTCGGCGTCCCCATCGAACGTCTCATAGAAGTCGCCCAGCCGGAACAGGACGATCGCGTCGGGGTAGCGCCGCTTGACGGCGAGGTACTGCCGGCGCAACGGGACGGCGTTGATCTCGTCCCGGTCCGGTGCCGAGCCCGGGAGGAGGGGGACGTCCTCGTGATCGTCTGGGGCGCCAGGAAGGATGTCAGGGCCCTCGTCGTCGAGGCGCACCGGCAGGGGGCTCCGATCCGAGGGGGTCTCGGCCATGGTGGTCGCCCCGATCGTGGGGGCTGCACCGGGAATGGCCACCGACGACGCTCCCGTTACGCCTCCGGGCGCGACCTCGGCGGGGATCGGTCCCGCGTCGGGATCGGGGGCCGAACGGGGAACGCGAAGTGATCTGACCGATCGCGATCGAGGCATGGCTATCCAGTTCCGGGCGAGCAGCGTCGTGCGGCCAACGACGACCTGCCGGGTGCGGGATCGAGCGGCGACGGGGTGGGATGAGCATGGTCCGCCCACGGCGAAACGTCAAGCGAGTGGCGTCGTCTGGGTGGCGCTATCGCTGACCGGTCAGCCCGGCCTATACTCT
>CADCWK010000192.1 GCA_902806375.1 uncultured Thermomicrobiales bacterium | reverse complement strand
CGGCGACCCGGACCTCACGGTCTGACCGGTGGATCGGGTGACGTAGAGCGTTCACTGGCCGATCGGCATCGTCGCTGACGCCCTGATCCCTCCGCTACCATGACACGACCGGGCGGTTCGTCACGCGGGGGCGGGAGACGGCGTATGAGGGGTGGGACGCGGAGCGGCATGGTCTGGACCACCCCCGTGACGATGGCCGGCCGCGGGGTCGGATGGCGCGGACAGTTGGGGCTCATGGTCGCCCTGACGCTGTTCCTCACGGGCAGCCTCGTCCTGTCGCACCTGCCGGTCGCGACCTGGTTGCCCACTGCCGGGGGTACACGGCCGGGGGGCGTTCGGCCGATGCTGCCGGGCGATGCCCTGCTCGGTCCGGTCCGGGGCAACGCCGCCTCGGCGATCGCATTCGCCACCCGGTACGGCGCCCGGCTGCCGGCCGAGGTCGCCGCCTACATCAGCGAGGTCTACCGGCTGGCGCCGCGGGTCGGGCTGGACCCGGCGATCGTCGTCGCGCAGTCGGCCCTCGAGACCGATACCTGGCGGACCGCCTACTGGGTCGACCACCGCAACCCGGCCGGGATCGGCATCACGTTCGACGGCCAGTCGTCGTTCACGTGGGCCAGCGGGACCGACGCCGCCCGCGGCCACCTGGTCCACCTCTCGCTCTACGCGAGTGGACCGATCCCGGACGGCAGCCCGCTGGCGCCGTACCTCGGGCTGGACCCACGCTACCAGGCGGCGATCGACGCCGGGTACGCCGGGGTCGCCCGGACGATCGCCGACCTGACCGGGCGCTGGGCGACCGACCCGGTCTACGGCGGCAAGCTGACGGGCCGGGGCAACGACATCCTCTACCGGTATGTGATCGCCGCCATCTCCGGTTCGGCCGGCACCACCGGAGCCGCCGCGACCGATGACGCATCGGCGGCCACTGGCTGGCGGACCACTGGCGGAACCCCAACGACCGCCTCGCTGACGGTCGATCTCGGCCAGGAGGTCGCGATCGGTCGTCTGCGCTGGCTGCTCGGTGCGCCCGGCGTGACCGACCGGCTGACGATCGCGCGCTCGGTCGACGGCGTCGCCTGGACCCTGATCGGCGTCTACGGCAGCGGGCCGACGGGGATTTGGCAGGGGATCTCGCCCGGCGCCAGTGCCCGGTTCATCCGCTTCACCGCCGAGAACCCGGGCCAGCGACCGGTGCTGGGGACGATCAGCGAGATCCAGTTCTGGCCGCCATCGTCGGTCGCCTGGCCGACCCACGCCGACGTCGCACCGGTCGCGCCAGCCAGTCGGTCCCCGGGAACGCCGGCTGGCGCTCCAGCGACTCCCGCCACGAGCGCGTCCGTCAGCCCTTCTGGCAGGGCATCGTCGAGCCCATCAGCCTTGCCGGCGTCCGCGTCCCTCCCTTCCTCTCCGTCGCCCTCGACTCGGCCGACCATGACGGTCCGGGCTACGCGGACGCCACCACTCGCGACGGCGACCCCTGAGCCGACACCGACACACCTGCCAGTACCGAGTCCGTCTCCGCCCTCGGCCGTGGATCGAGTCGCGTAACCAGCTCCGCCATCCAGACGCGACGCCGTCCAGATCAGTGGTCGCTGCCGGCGGAGGGTGTCGATGCCGGCCCCTGGGAGGTACGAGCTTGTCGAGCTGATCGATGGGCTCTGTGGTCGGCTCACCGGTCACGAAGCGGGCGATGACCGGGAGCACCAGAACCGACGCATGGACGACAAGACCGGTCAATGGGCGGGCGAGAATCCCGCCACTGGGTCCCCTCGTCGGTCGCTGGCCATGCCCGATCCTGGAATGGGCGTACCCGGGACTACCTCGCGTCCAGGAGGACTTTTCCGGTCGTCGTGCGGCTTTCCAGGAGGTAGTGCGCCTCGGCCGCGTCCCGCAGGGGCAGCCGGGCTACGATCCGTGGGCTGAGCCGGCCGTCATCGACGTGCCCGAGGACGGTCTGGAGCGCGGACCGGCGTACGCCTGGGGCCTCCAGGTAGTGGCTGGCAGAGACCCAGCGGAGGGTAAGCGAGCCCGGACCGCCGGCAGCGGTGATCCCGGACAGGCGACCAGGATCGAACGGCGCGACCGGGCCGCTGGACTGCCCGTACAGCACCAGTGTCCCGAAGCGGGCCAGCAGCGCCAGGCTGGTGTCGAAGGTATCGTGGCCCGTTCCGTCGAAGACGACGGACGCCCCGCGTCCACCAGTGGCTGCCCGGACGGCCGCCGGCACATCCTGGCCTGGTATGGCGGCGACCGCGTGCCGGGCGCCGAGAGCCAGCGTGCCCTCGGCTCGCTCCCGGCTGGACGCGATGCCGACGACTTCGGCCCCCGCGGCGGCGGCCAGCTGGACGATGGCGCCACCCGTCACCCCGGCGGCAGCCTGGACCGCCACGAGGTCGTCTCTCCCCAGGCGGGCCTGCGTGACGAGAACCTCGGCGGTCGTGCCGGCCAGCGCGACCGCCGCCGCGACGTCGAGCCGCGCCCGGGGCGGCAGCGGGACGAGGCTCGCCAACGGCACGGCCGTCAATTCCGCGTAGACACCGGCCAGGTGACCGAAATGGACGACCGGGGTCCCGGTCAGCGAGGCGTCCACACCCTCGCCGACCGCAACGACCTCCCCCGCGGCTTCCGTCCCGGGGACCAGCGGCAGCGCGACGGGGTAGGGTGTCCCGGCGCGGTGCTGGAGATCGACGAAGTTGACCCCGATCCAGGCGTTCCGGATCAGGACCTCTCCCGGTCCCGGAGCCGGGTCAGGCAGGTGGACGGCCTGCAGGACATCGGGCCCGCCGTGGCGGGTGATCTGAATGGCCAGCATGGGGACATCCTTTCCCGGAAGGAGCGCAGACGGGCTGGCGTCCCGTCCCATCCGGACCGATCAGCCTGCCGGTCTGCCTGTTGGACAGGACGCTGATGGTCAGCCGTCGGTTCCCCAGGTCGGGGCTGTCATGGGCTGCGGTGGTGCGCCGGTCTGGTGCGGCCCGTGCGACGATCACCGAGTAACGGGACCGACGTTCGGCACCGTGCCCGGTCGACCGGATGTCGATCGCACCACAGGGAGCACCCATGACGATGGAACTGCGACGACTCGGCACCTCCGGCCTGCTGGTCTCGGCGATCGGCCTGGGCGGCAACACCTTCGGCGCGACGGTGGACGGCGACGAGGCCGTCCGCGTGATCCAGTCGGCGATCGACCAGGGCATCACCTTCATCGACACCGCCGACGTGTACTCGAAGGGGCGCTCGGAGGAACTCGTCGGGCAGGCGCTGAAGGGGCGGCGGGACGGCGTCGTGCTGACGACCAAGGCCGGGATGGCCTTCAGCGACAGCCCGTACGAGCAGGGCACCTCGCGGCGCTGGCTGACGGCGTCTGTCGAGCGGTCGCTGCGGCGGCTGGGCGTCGACCATGTCGACCTGTTGCAGGTCCACCGGTTCGACCCGCAGACGCCGCCGGAGGAGACGATCCGGGCACTGGACGACCTCGTTCGCTCCGGCAAGGTCCGCTACATCGGTAACAGCAACTACGAGGCGTGGCAGATCGCGGAGAGCCAGGGGATCGCGAGGCACCATGGCCTGTCGCCGTGGGTGTCGGCCCAGAACCGCTGGAACCTGATCGACGGGCTGAGCGACCCGACCCTGCTCGGCGCGGCCGACGGGCTCGGTTTCGGGATCATCCCGTACACCCCGCTGGCCTCCGGGCTGCTGACCGGCAAGTACCAGGGGACGACCGCGGCGCCGGAAGGCACCCGGCTGGCCCGGATGGGCTCCTACGACAAGCGGGCGACGCCGGAGAACCTGGCGAGGGTCGATCGGCTATCGGAGTGGGCCAGGGCGCGTGGCCACACCGTCGGCGAGTTGGCGATCGCCTTCCTGCTCGCCCACCGTCAGGTCGGCTCGGTGATCGTCGGCGCCCGGACCATCGAGCAGGTGACCCACAACCTCAAGGCCGCCGACTGGGTGCTGACACCCGAGGAGCGCGACATAGTCGCCACGCATTAGCGGGCCACCCCGGCCAGCTGGCCGGTCTCCTCCGCGACCGGGCTGGAGAGGTGCCGGCGGGCGTTGGCGAGGGCCAGCTCAGCCTGCCGGGTCAGGGCGTCCCGGAGCTCGACCGGCTTGACGATCGTGAAGGGGAAGGGCAGTGCCGCGATGTCGCGGGCCAGCCAGTCCAGGTCGCCGACCGAGTTGCGCATCCGGACGCCGCCCTCGACCTCGTCCAGCAGCGCCAGCGCCGGCGGCAGCACGGCCCGGGCCTGTCCCAGCGTCGTCTGCAGCAGGATCTCGACGTCCCACTCCTCGGGGACACGGGCCAGCGAGTCGAGCAGGAACGCGACGGGGTCGAAGTGGTCCGGCCGGAAGAAGACGCCGTCGCGCAACTCAGCCGACTCGATCCGGTCCAGCCGGAAGCAGCGCAGCTCCGTCCGCAACCGGCAGAAGCCGACGGCGTACCAGCGGCCGGCCCGGTAGACGATCCCGTACGGCTCGACGACCCGCTCCGTCATCCCCTTGTCGTAGCCGGCGGTGTAGCGGATCCAGATCGGGCGGCGCTGGGTGATCGCCCGGCTGATCAGCGTGACCGTCCCACTCGTCGGGGCCGCCTCGGCCGGGGTCAGATCGAGGCTCAACGCCCCCTGGACGGCCCGGACCTGCTCCCGGAGGGCGTCGGGCAGCACCCGCTCGATCTTGGCCAGGGCGCCCTCGGTGTCCGGGGCGGAGGCCGTCAGGCCCAGCCGCCGGGCGGCGAGCAGCCCGAGGACGACGGCCAGCGCCTCGTCGTCGGTGAACATCATCGGCGGCAGCCGGTGCCCGCCCCGGATCCGGTAGCCGCCGTAGCGGCCCCGCTCCGTCTCGACCGGGATACCGAGGTCCTGCAGCATGGTGATGTAGCGGCGGATCGTGCGCTTGTCGACCTCCAGCCGCTCGGCCAGCTCGGTGCCGCCAATCCGGTGGCGCGCCTGGAGCAGTTCCAGCACCGTCAGGACCCGCGTCGTCGGGTGATACATCCTGTTCCTCCACCGAGATCATGGTCGGGGCATGTCACCCGCGCGGCTGGCTCAGTTCCAGGCCATAGAACATTCCCGCACAAGTCTAATCGGTGACCCCTGCCTAGTAGGCAACGCGAACGGATGTTCCTATTCTACCCCAATGCGGACCCGGCCTACCCGCTATCGGGAGGACACTGAGAGCAGGTCCGGACGCACGGCGAGCCGGACCCGAATGCTCGGAGGGTGTCATGGAACTGCGCGTCATGGAACTGGTGCTGGAAGCCGAACGGGCGGCCGACGCGGCCCGCCACCGTCACGATCCGCCCGCGTATGTCGTCATCCCGTGTGAGACGCGGCCGACCCGCTGGCATGCGTTCGGGAGTGGGGTCGCGGCTCTGGTCGCCTACGCCTACACGGCGGGGCAGCCGAAAGTTTGGAGCAGCA
>CADCWK010000191.1 GCA_902806375.1 uncultured Thermomicrobiales bacterium | reverse complement strand
GGGGGATCAGCTGCGGTCTGCCACTCGTCTGTGTCCATGTCCATGTTGACCGGATCGCCAACCGGTGGGGGTACGTCGCGACCACGACGCCGGAGCGGACGACCATCGCCCTCGACGCCGCCATGCCGGACGACCAGAAGGTCCGGATCAACCGGCTGCTGGTGCCGTTCGGCAAGCACATCTGCACGGCGTCACGCCCACATTGTTCGACCTGCCCGGTGCTCGAACAGTGCGCCCAGGTCGGCGTCATGGTCAGTCGCTAATGGGTGTCCGAGAGGTCGGGGACGTTCACGCTCCGGCGGCCCCCTCCTGCGATCCACTGCCCGTCAGCACGACATCGACGAGATACAGGGCATGGTCACTGTCCTGGCGGGCGTCGTCGGTCCGCGTGACCACCGTCACCGCTGATGACGCCGCCCAGCGCAGCGAGACGGTGACATGGTCAATCGAGCACGCCATGGCCCCGAGGTGGGGCGCCTCGGCCGTGAGGGGCACCACACCGAGGTCCTCGAAGGCAGAGCTAAGAACTTCCCGGCCCGATCTCGTTCCGAGTACACGCCCGGTCAGGGACTGGTTGAAGTCTCCTCCCCAGACGAGTACATCCTCGTCCTGTCGCTCCCTCCGGATCCGCTCCAGGTGAACCGCGGTCACGTAGCGAAACCGATTCTGATACCCGTCTGGCCCATCGGTGGCATGGAGCGATGGCCAGGCTGACGCGGTCGTCGCCCACGGCAGGACTGAGCAGGCGACGAGTAGCGGCGGGGAGTTGCCGTCACGGGCGACCAGCCGGGCCATGCAGAGCCCCTCGTCGGCGGGCGTCGAGTCGGATCTGGCCAGTTGGGTGAGCAAGACGTCGTCCCGGCACATGATTCCCGCCCAGCGTTTCTGGGGCGGTGCGCCGCTCCGCGGTCCTGACGTGACGGCCGTGTAACCGGGTAACGACCACGCGGCATCGATTTCGGTCAGCAGCCACAGGTCGGCATCCCACTCTCGCATCAGCTCGAGCATCCGCTCGCCGCGCGCTCGTCCCGGCACCGGGGCGAGTTTCAGGTTCCAGACGCCGATGCGCACACGCCCCTCCTTCGACCATCGGCCGGGTCTCTCATCAGCCGGCGTCGATCGCGGTCAGCATCCCCTGCAGGTAGCCGACGGCGTGGGCCCGGCCCCGGTGGCAGTATGGTGTGTCGTCGATCAGGCGGGGGACGTGGTCGTCGATGAGGAAGCCGTCGAAACCGACGTCGCGTAGCAGCTTCAAAGTCGCCAGCGCGTCGAAGTTGCCCTCGCCGATGAAACATTCCTGAAACGCCGGGACGGTTCCCTGCACGTCCCGGAAGTGGACGTAAGCGATCCGTCCCTTCGGCCCGAAGTGGCGGATCATCGCCTCGACGTTGGCCGCGCCGCCCGCCATCTCCGAGCAGCAGCCGAGGCAGAGATCTAGTGCGAAGGCGGGGCTGTCAGTGAGGGCATCGGCTCGCTTGAAGTCGTCGACCGTGCTGAAGATCCGCGCCACGCCGCCCAGCATCGGGATCGGCGGGTCGTCCGGATGGAGGGCCAGGCGGACACCGCTCTCCTCGGCAACGGGCAGGACCTCCGCCACGAACTGGTCGAAGTTCTCCCAGAGCTGGTCATGGTCGATCAGGATCTTCTCTTGCGAGACCGGCATTCCCGGCAGTCGAGGTTTGAAGTCCTGGACCGCTTCGGTCGTGGCACCATCGACCAGCGCCATGTCGAAGGCGGTGCAGTGGGCACCGCCGCGCCCGGCGCCGGCCCGGTCGGTCCGCCAGACCGAATTGGGCATCCAGTGGAAACCGAGAACAGGCACTCCGGCCCGGCCAACGCCCTGGATGATGTGCTGGTAGTTTGCGATCTGCTCATCCCGGCGCGGTCCGCCCATCATGGCGTCCATGTAGAAGCGGATCGGTACGTTCTCGATCGCTTCGAGGACGCAGCCATGGGCGGTGGCCAGATCGGCCAGCGCCGCGATGTCGTCCCATTCCCAGCGCTCCTCACCGGGGATTCGTGGCGTGTTGACCTGGACTCCCGTCACGCCGAGCTGCCGGGCAAAGGTCAGGAATTCGTCGGTCAACTGGCTGGTCTGTCCCAGGCCCACCCGCATCCGGGAGGAGGCAGGCGCAATCGATCCGAGACCAGAGCGGGCGAGAGTCTGAGCGGTCATCGAACGGCTCCTCCGTAGGTAGAGCGGGCAGATCGAGTCGAGACGACGAGCCATGGCATCGTAGCGCGACGGGATAGAACGTGTTGATCCCCGGTTCCATGTGCGTTCCATCACCATGGTGGTGGATATTGACGGTACCCGTCACGCGACGTAGGCTGCGGGAGCGCGGTCCGCGAGGCGAAGCAGCCAGCGGCGAGACAGTCCGGGCCGATGTCCGGACACAGCAGGGGAGCACGACGATGGTGCGACGAAGTGACATAACGCGTCGAAGCGTGATTCGTGGGGCCGTCGCCGGGGCGGGAGCGCTCGCCGGGGCCGGCGGAATCGCGGGGATGGTAGCGGCACGGAAGGCGCCAGCTGTCATCCAGACCGGCGGTACCTTCACCTACTGGGGCGGGCTGATCTTCTCCGACGCCGCCAACAGCGTGCTGCAGTCCACCATCGAGGAGTGGTGCCGGAGCAACGGCTTCGAGCCCGACGTCGTCATGATCAACCAGAACGAGACGGTCCAGCGGGTCAGCGCTGCCGTCGAGGCCGGGACGATGCCCGACGCGCTCGACCTCGGGCTGGACCTCGCTCTCCAACTCTCGTCCAGCGGGCAACTCGTCGCGGTCGACGACCTCTACGAGACGATCGGCGCGGCCCACGGGGGCTGGTTCGAGTCGGTGGCCAACGCGACGGCACCGGAGCGGTTCGGAGGCAGCCGGGTCGGCATACCCTTCGGCGCGTCCGGCAACATCCTGTTCCGCCGGATGGATCTCCTCGAGGAGGCCGGGCTGACGACCGCCCCGGCGACCTGGCAGGAGGTCGCGGACCAGGCCCGCGCCGCCCAGCAGCCGCCAGCCACCTTCGGCCTCGGTTTTTCGCTCTCCAACGTCGGCGACGGCAACGTAATGATCTCGATCATGCAATCCTACGGCGGCCGGATCGCCGACGACGCCGGGACGACGGTCATGATCAACTCGCCCGAGACCCGGACGTTCCTTGAATGGGTCCAGGCCTGCGCGACCGACGGCCTGTTCTCCCCGAGCAACACGACCTGGGACGGCGCCGGCGACAACGCCGCCTACCAGGCCGGTCAGGCCGTCTTCATCATGAACACGGGCAGCGTCCACATCGGCCTGCTGGACTCGGACCCGGAGCTCGAGGAGGCGACCGGCTACTCGCCTCTGCCGGACGGACCGATGGGCAAGATCTCGCCGCTCAACCCGAACATCCGCTCGATCCCGACGACCTCTTCGCAGCCGGACGCCGCCCGGGCGCTCTGCGAGTACCTGGCCATGCCAGCCTACTCCGAGCAGTACTACAACTCGGCGATCTACGGTCCGGTGCTGCAAGGCGAGCGCGGCTTCGCGATCTTCTCGACCGAGGTCCACGGTGCCCTGCTCGGGCTGGTCGAGAACGGAACGGCCCCGGCCGCGCCGGACCAGTTCAACGGCGCCTACGCCGAGACCAGTACGACCTTCGCGATCCCGCGGATGCTCCAGCGCATGGTCGTCGACGGGATGTCGATCGACGACACGATGGCCCAGGCGCAGACCGAGATCGAGGCGATCTACGCCAAGTACGTCTGACCGCCGGTGGCTGACGGGCACGGTCGTTGATGGTCCGGTGATTCGGGCATGTCTTCGGCCACCCGCCGGCCACCGCCTGCCGGGTAGTCAGGAATCCCATGGCCGCCATCGGAACAGCCCGGCCCCCGGTCCCGTCTCGCCCGTTAATGACCTTCGCCCGGCGTAACGCGCTCTGGGGCTATCTCCTGATCGCCCCGGTGATCCTGACCCTGTTCGCTCTGATCGCATACCCACTCGGCTTCGCGGTCTGGATCGCGTTCACTGACCGCGTCGTCGGGCTGCCGGGCGAATGGGTGGGACTGCGCAACTTCCGCTACCTCATCGACTGGTCCAGCTTCACCCGCGCCGTCACGAACACGCTGACGCTCGTTATCGTAACCGGGCTCGCCAAGCTCGTCCTGGGACTCGGCCTGGCGCTTATCGTCAACGAGCAGCTCCGCGGGCGCGGCTTCTTCCGGGCCGTCCTGCTGCTGCCCTGGGCGATGCCGGCGTTCGTCGTCTTTCTGACCTGGCGGGTGCTATTCCAGCCGCTCGGCGGCGGGCTCAACCTGCTGATCACCGAGGCCGGGTTGATGCCGTTCTTCGAGTGGGTCGGAATCGCCCGGACCGGCTACATCGACTGGCTGGGCGAGCGGGCGCTGGCCCTGCCGTCCGTCATCGTCGCGACGATCTGGCGCGGATTCCCGTTCTGGTTCATCGTCCTGCTAGCCGCCCTGCAGGGCATCCCCGGCGACCTCTACGAGGCGGCCAAGCTCGACGGTGCCAGCCGGATCCGGCGCTTCCTGGACGTGACGCTACCCAGCATCCGGAACTCGATCTTCATCGTCGTCCTGATGTCGTCGATCTGGACGGCCAACTCCTTCGAGAACATCTGGATCCTGACGCAGGGTGGCCCGTCCGACGCCACGATGATCCTGCCGGTGCTCTCATACTTCGGCCTCCAGAACCAGCGACTCGGCGAGGCGGCCGCCGTCTCGGTCGCGATCCTGCCGGCGCTCCTGCTGATGGTGATCGTCACCACCCGGCTGATCGAGGACGACGAATGAGTGCCAGTCGACATGACTCGTGGGAGCCTGGATCAGACGCCGGGAGGAGGAGTGGACATGGCAACTGACGTCCATCCCGCCGGACCGGTCCCGTCGCGGTCCACGGCTGACGTTCCCGCGACCTACGTGCAGCGAGCCCGCTGGCGCCGTTCCGGGGCGCTGTCGACGATCGGGATGTACCTGCTGATCGTCCTGATGGCGCTGATCGTCCTGTTCCCGATCTACTGGATGGTCTCGATGTCGTTCAAGACGCCGCGGGAGATCAACCGCGTCCCGGCCCTGTGGCCGCAGACGGTGACCCTCGAGAACTACCGTGAGCTGATCGTCGAACGCGGTTTCCTGACCGCGATCCGGAACAGCGCCATCGTCGCGACGAGCGTCACGGTGGTCGCCCTCACGATCGCGTCACTGGCTGCCTACAGCCAGGTCCGGTTCCGGTACAGATTCCGGGGCTTCCTCGGCCGCCTGATCCTGTTCGGCTACCTCATGCCGAGTTCATTGCTCTTCATTCCCCTTGCAATCATCGTGGCGCGGGTCGACCTCGGGAACTCGCTGCATGGGCTGGTCATCATCTACATGACGTTCGCGCTGCCGGTCGCGACCTGGATGCTGACCAACTTCTTCAAGAGTGTCCCGCCGGATCTCGAGGAGCAGGCGATGGTCGATGGCGACACCCGCATCGGCGCCTTCCTCCACATCATCCTGCCACTCTCCGTACCCGGGTTGGCGGCGGTCAGTATCTTCACCTTC